>NZ_JAAHHZ010000007.1:0-90272 GCF_010672005.1 Moorena sp. SIO4A5
TTGATAATATTAGCGTTCTGACACAAACCACCGTAAGTGTAAAGGAACTCAAAGCTCATTCCCCTCAGTTACGGGAATTAAATGAATGGTATCGAGAAAATGTCCGGAGTTTAGGCATTGCCACAAAGGTCTACTATGAAACTCAGCCTGTCAAAGGGATTTTGGTGGTAGACCCAGATAGTGCCAACCCCGGCATTGAAAAAGTGAAGCCGGTTGCCATACCAGAGAATCACATTGACCTATGTAAACCAGAGTCTCAAAACAGTCTGCTCTATCTTGGTGTCAAGAAATTTATCAAGGAATGCCTCAAAACAAAAGAGACAGCTATAATAATCCGCACAGAATGGGGATTAACCATTGCCGGAACACGTATCACTCTCTACGATGTGATGGATTATGTCACAGCTCAGTATCCACCCAAGTTAATTGGGGATGTTCTTAACCTCACTAACGAACAAGTAAGCGCTGCACTATCATACATTGAAGAAAATCGTACCCAAGTCGAAGCAGAGTATCAAACTATTTTGCAAGAGGAACAGGAAAACCGACAGTATTGGGAACAACGGAATCGAGAACACTTTGCTCGCATTGCAACAATGCCCCCTAAACCCGGTCGAGAAGCGTTGTGGGCAAAACTCCAGGAACAGAAAGCAAGACACGGACAGAAAGCATGATTTTCTTGATTGATCACAATCTTGAGAGACATGCAAAAGTTTTGTTAGGCAACATTGCTAATCAAGGTTGGCTTGAGACTCTCCCCATCCGTTTTGTCTACTTTCAAGAGGTTGAGCTAGCAATCGATAGCAATGATCGAATTGTTTGGCGCTTTGCTCAAGCCAATCAGATGATTATATTAACAGCCAATCGAAGAATGAAAGGTAAGGATGCATTGGAGAAGGTTTTGCGTGAAGAAAACAACTCTAATTCCCTTCCTGTGATCACAATTGGCAATGCTAATCGGGTCTTGGATGAAGGAGCCTATCGGGATAAATGTGTAGACCGGCTACTTGAAATTGTGATTGACATCGAGAATTATATGGGAGTAGGTCGGCTCTTCATTCCCTAAGATAGCATTGGAAACCAGTGTTATTATGATCAGAGATTAATTCATCGTAGGGTGGGCAGTGCATAAAACCAATTTAAAACCTAACAATCCTAAAATTAAGCACTGCCCACCGACAGTAAATTAACTATAAAATTAATCCTCTGGTGGGCAGTGCCTCAGATAAATTTAAAACCTAAAAATCATCAAGGTAAGCACTGCCCACCCTACATCTCCTCCCGATTCCCGATTCCCGATTCCCGACTCCCGATTCCCGATTCCCGATTCCCGATTCCCGATTCCCGATTCCCGACTTCTAGAAAATATCCTTCCGCTTCTGTAATCGAAAAGCGATTATTAAATAAACCCCTGTGTGTAAGCACAGTAGTAGCCAATTAAGAATCAAATTTTGCCAAGTGGCATCATAAACTGGTGTTGCTTCAAAGGGAGGAGGGGGAAGCTTTAATCCGAACCTGGAAGACTGTTCTGGTACCATGCTATTCACATTTACCAGGGCACCGTAAGCTCCCATTGACCAACGACTTACCATCAGCCAAGATAGTGTACTGGCTAATCCTTTTAGTTTAAAAATAACTCCAGAAAAAATAATCTGTGGTAGCAAAATTAATGGTATAGTATTATTGGCTTCACTTTCATTTTTAACCAATGTCGATACCATCAGACCTAAACTGGTAGCAGCGATAATCGTTAAAAAAGTAGTGATTCCCAAGCCAATTTTCCAATCCAGTAGTACAGAGGTAGGTGACTTAAACCCATAGAGCACAATAGTAACAATCAAGATAGTTTGTAAAATAGCTAAGCCAGACCGAATCAATACTTTGGAACCAAGATAGGGAAATAACCCTAAATTAACCAGTCGCTCTCTGGCATAAATACTGGACTCTTTCACAATTTCTTGGAGTGAACTAGATAGTCCTACCCAAAGGGCAGCACAGGTAAAAATAAACAGTACCCGTAGCGCTAGAGGTGCTTGGGAGATCTCTGGAGAATTCAGTTGAGCTAAAGGGTCTTTCCCTGACAAGGTGAGAATAATCAAGCTAATCCCAATGGGAGCAGTTAGTAATGCTAGGGCAACACTCCGCATATCCCGCACTACTAGTTTTAGATAGCGCTGACTGAGCAACAGCAGTTGCTTGAGTTTGAGTTGCTTGAGTTGCTTGAAAACAGGAATACCAGCACTTTTGCTAGGGATTGACGTCGATAGCAACCTTTGACCAGGACTGAGGTGTGCTGAAATGTAGGTCTTGTAAGCAGGTGAGCTGAGAAACCGCTGATGCCAGTTTTCACTATTCTGCTCAAGTTCCTCCGGTGTTTCCCCTTGCTCTAGCTTCAGGTAAATATCAGGGAAGTATCTTAAGTCTGGAGATGGCATCTTAAAAAAGTCCATCGCTTCTGTGGGAGGACCAAAGTAACACAACCGTCCACCCCGACCCATAAAAGCAATGCGATCGCATACGTCAATATTCGCAGTAGCATGAGTCACCAGCACCACAGTTCGTCCCTGATTCGCTAATTCTCGCAATAGCTGCATCATTTCCTTATCCAGTCCTGGATCTAGACCAGACGTAGGCTCATCCAGAAAGAACAGTTTCGGATCAGCCAATAATTCCACAGCAATACTGACTCGTTTCCGTTGTCCCCCACTGAGATTACCCACAAGAGTGTTTCTCACAAAATCCAGTTTGACTTGTGACAAAGTTTGCTTCACCACCTGTTTCACATCAGTATCTGGTGGTAATCGTAATTCACAGGCATAGGTTAGTACTTCTTTTACCGTTAAATCCCGATGCACAATATCATCTTGGGGAACATAGCCAATTTGTGAGCGGTACTGATTAAAATGCTGTCGCAAATCTTGGCCATTGATAAATACAGTACCATTAGTAATTGGTGCAATTCCTAATAGCGTTTTCAGTAACGTAGATTTACCAGTACCACTACCTCCTACCAACGCCACTAACTGACCTGGTTCAATGGGCATCGAAACCTGATTCAGAATAGTCCGTTTTTTGCCTAATTTATAATTAAATTCGCGCAGCAATTTATCAGCATCAATCCGAATTTGATTCCCTTGGTCAACTAATTCTAAAGTATCCTGCCTCAACAGTAATATAAACGGACCAATCCGAATCGTATCCCCATCCTTAAGTAAGACAGGTTTATGGATTAATTTGTCATTAACAAAGGTACCATTTCTGCTATAATTATTAATCTGATAATTGCTTGCTGAAATCTTGATAATGGTAGCGTGAAGGGTGGAAACTGTAGGTGCATCTAATTGCCAACAGTGGGAAAGTTCAGGATTAGGAGAACGACCCAATTGCACTGGCCAATTTTGAACAGTTGCCAAGGAAAGCTGCCGTTTATTTGGCGTAACCCTTGGTTGACTATGGGCAGGATTAAAGTAAGTGAGGCGAATGTAATCCCGAGGATTTTGTCCAATAGTCAACTCCGCACCATGTTTGAGAAGATACCCATCAGTGATACGAGTGTGGTTAACAAATACTCCATTAGTACTAGGATTTGCCCCATCACCATCAAAGATGCGATAATCCTCTCCCTCTTGAAGCAGAAAAGCATGGCGTTGGGAGACAATAGTCCAGCCTTTTTCAGGAATATCGAAATCTGACCAAGTGCGATCGCGTCCTAATCGATAAAATCCTTTCTCAAGAGAAAAACGAAGTACTTGACCTTGATTGTTTAGCTCTAGATATATCATTGTAATATATAGCACTCTCAATCGGATGAGGTACCTCGCCCTTAGGGTTTTAGGGAGCTAAGGCCGTGGGCTAATAAAATTGAATGTACCTCATAGCTATTATAAACGCTAGATAATTTTTATTTGAGATGTAAACATAGGATTGATCTAAAAAGCAAACTTATTCCTTCTAATTCTTAAGCAGTCAGCGGTCAGCAGTCAGCGGTCAGCTTTCCTTAACTCAGATTAAACTATAGCGGTTTTTATTCTAATGAGGTACACAAGATTTTTACCCTATTAGCTCTTAGCTCTTACGTCTTCTGACTTCACTGCTCCCTGCTCCCTGCTCCCTACTCCCTCAAAAAATGTACCTCACCTAATTGAAAACCGCTATAATGGTTAATTGTGTTATTCAAAAGCTGACCGCTGAATACTTACGAATGTTAGGCACTGTTAGCTAGCCATAGCGGATTTGGTAGCAAACGTGATAATGCCAACACCAACAACAACCAAAAAGAAAGCGAAATATACAAACGTCTTTGAATAGGGTTGGCTTGCTATTACTTTATCGTTACTACTCTTGTTACTATTCATAGCTCCGCGAACAGAAATAAATAGTAAAGGAAGAGAAACAATCATTCCCAATACTTCAATTACAAATAGCGCCTGAGGCATGGGATCTGGCGAGACTGGAAATAGTGTTCCTAAATCTAGGGCGTATACGATAAAATAGGAAATGCCACATAACCCAGACACAATGAACGCCCACTTCAAATCTTTGAAGATAAAGTAAACAATCAAAAGGCTGACTATTACTAGGGAAGTTAAAAAGGTATTAAATATACCCAATATCAACGGGTCAATATGTGAGAAACTCCTTGTTTCAATTAAACCACCAGGAACAAGAGATGCCAACAATCCAAACGATAAAACCAAGAGTGCAGATACCAGATGTCTAATAGTTATCGTCATTGTAATTACCTCATAACTAGAATTATTGCTGTCGAACATCACAGATCAGTCGCAGAAAATCTTATAGGGTTTCCCTAGGGCGATAAGGGGTTTCCTTAAGCAAATGACTGACCAATATTTTTAGAAAAAACAAAGGCAGAAACCATTCCAGACCAGGAATTGGGGGAAATAGATAGCGATCGCCTAACAGCCCTAAGCTGTAAAGCCCTAGCGCCACTGGACGTTGAAGATAAAGGGGAGACCGCAAAATCAAGACCGATGCCCCCAACAGGTAGCTGGAGACACCAATAAAGAATCCCCAATCTCCCCCACGAAAGAGCAGGGCCACTAACAAGACATGGATGACATGAACAGACACAAATCCTAAATGCTGCTGCCAACCCTGTTCCGGTCGGTGATACCAACGCTTAGCCGTGGAGGTAGCATTGGTGAGGACACCCCCCACTAAATCCAGGGCAAGAACAGCGATCAGTCCTAATTGCAACGGGGTCCACTGTATTGGGAGGGTCAGGGCGTAGGTTGGAGCTGCTACCAAAGCCACCAGCGACGGTACAAATTGTATGAGCAACTCAGCTTGGGTTGCCCCTGGTCCGGTGAAGCGATCAAGCAAACCTTTCAGACCAGAGCGAGGGGAAGGACAAGTCAGCTCAGAGTGCATTAACCTAACCTCATAACAGTTGTTATTATTAACATAACAACTGTTATGATAAGCTGTCAATAGACATTGACACTGTGTTTCTGTCCGACTTTATATCTGGTGTATATCTGGTTATAGTAGTCGGCAGGGCAGGCGCGGACATGACAAAAGTCTCAAACCTAAGTAAGCGCAATAGTTTTACTTCTGACTTCTGACTTCTGACTTCTGACTTCTGCTATAGTTCCCTTTGATGCTCATGTCCCAACAGGATCGCCGCCTTGAAGTTTCTGAAGCCGCCTGGCGAGTTATTGTCCGAGAAGGGTTAGATCGCACCAGTATGCGGGCGATCGCCCAAGAGCTGGGTTGCACCACGGGAGTTGTTACTCACCACTTTCGAGATAAGCAGGAGCTGATTCTCTTTGCCCTTAATCAAGTAACTCAGCGTCTGCAAAAAACCATGCAGACTGCAACAGAGCACGCTAGGGGAGTGGATCGACTAGTAGAAATGCTATCTGCGTTTTTGCCACTAGACACTCAACGGCAAGATATTCTCAAGGTCTGGGTCGCTTTTTTGGGGTATGCCATTGGACGAGAAGCCTTGATGGCTGAGCATCAACAGAGTGCTGCTCAGCTCCGTGAGGTGATTATTCAAGAGTTGAAAGCTCTACAGTCAGCCAAACTGATTCGAGCTAACATAGAGCCAGAGTTAGAAGCCAACGCCCTGTTAGCCCTAGTGAATGGGGTTAGCCTCGACTCCCTGATTCAAGCCAAACGCCTTAGCCCTGACCAGCAGCAGATTGTAATTCGGCGCTACGTTAACGAGTTGCTGTCTACCCATGCTATTTCTGGCTCTGGTAATTCCTAATCAAGACAAGTTTGTATTGTCAAACATTAAAGCAATGGCATGTGAACCTTAACCAAAAGGCTAATATGATTGCGATTAAGAATTAAACAATCACATGACAGCAGCACAGCTAGACAACCCCAAGCCCAACCCAAAAAACAACAGTCTGTTACACATAGAAAACCTACAGATGCACTTCCCTATCACCCAAGGAATCATCTGGCAAAAGCAAATTGGCTCCATCAAAGCTGTCGATGGACTCAACTTCCAGATCAACCGTGGCGAAACCTTAGGCTTAGTAGGAGAATCTGGCTGTGGCAAAAGTACCACTGGACGAGCGATCCTACAACTATACCGTCCCACAGCCGGTCATGTTTACTTTGAAAATATCGACCTAACCCAGCTAGACGCTGAATCCCTGCGCCAGATGCGCCGCCGGATGCAAATGATTTTTCAAGACCCCTATGCCTCCCTCAATCCCAGGATGACCGTAGGAAGTATTGTCGGTGAACCCCTGCAAATTCATGGGTTAGCCACCGGTAAACAAAAACAAGAACGAGTCCAGTCCTTACTAGAAGTCGTAGGACTCAATCCCCAGTTTATCAATCGCTATCCCCACGAATTCTCTGGGGGTCAGCGTCAGCGGATTGTGATTGCTCGCGCCTTAGCGTTAAACCCTGACTTTATAGTATGTGATGAACCGATTGCTGCTTTAGATGTATCCATTCAAGCCCAAGTGGTTAACTTGATGCAGTCGTTGCAAGCAGAATTTGGATTAACTTATCTATTTATTGCTCACGATTTAAGTATAGTGCGCCACATTTCTGACCGGGTGGCAGTAATGTACCTAGGCAAAATAGTAGAACTGGCAGATCGCGTCTGTTTATATGAGAACCCCTTGCATCCCTATACCCAAGCATTAATCTCAGCCGTACCAATTCCTGACCCTGAACTTGAGCGTCAACGGGAACGTATTATCCTAACAGGGGATGTACCCAGCCCGAGCAATCCCCCGAAAGGTTGTCGGTTTCACACTCGCTGTCCTATGGTAATGGATACTTGTCGGCAAGACCCAGAACCAGAGTTTAAAGATGCAGGTAGAGGACATTATGTTGCTTGTCATTTAGTCCATTGACAAGAGGATCTTAGTATAGCGCTTATCATAGGACTAACCACTCACAAAACTAATGTTCGTCCATCGCAATGGATCGAGAGCAACGCCAATTACTCGGTAGAGCCGAAGGCCATCCCATCCGCAGGGCTTCTGGGCAAATAGTATGAATGGTCAGCTGGCAATCAATTAGCTGCAAGCCTTCTTTTTCTACCTGCCTCATCCCTTGTTTCAAGATTGAGTCATTCTTGAATTCAACGGTCTGGTTACACTGAATACATACCAGATGATGGTGATGATGGGGAAAAGGCTGATTGAGTTCATAATGTTTATGCCCTTCTGCCAATTCCAATTCCCGCAGGATGCCCATCCGTGACATTAACTTAACGCTACGGTAAATTGTAGATAAGCTGATTCCTTCTCCTCGTTGGTCGAGCAATTCGTGAAGTTCCTCAGCACTCAGATGGGTTCCTCTCGGTAAATTTTGGAAAACGTGGAGAATGGTCTCCCGTTGCGGTGTCATACGCCAACCTCGAGCATTGAGTTCGGCCTTGAGTGAAGCGGCAGTATAGTTAGCCATGGTAACCCTCTCAAAAACGAGCCATTATTGACAATATTAAATAATTATTTCTCTCACTTGCAAGAAAATTTCCTAATTGAGAATAAATAGTAAAGGATTATTGGTTACTTTTGAGAATAGGCCAGGCACGGATCGAGCTCTGATACAGGGATACAACGAAAATACCAAATCCAGCTTTACGATCGGGATTTGGCAAATAAGTTAGGAAAAGGGCGAATAACTGAAAAAGGGGGAACAGAGGGAAGACAGGGAACAGGGTTAGGGAAGCAGATTGACCATAACCCTTGTGTATTGTGGCTTGTATGTTATGACTATGTTATTGCCCGATACTTTTTAGCTACCAAAGTCTACCAAGATAAACTTTAGTCCGCCAATGCAAGATGCTTTCACATCCAGGGGGTATCTCCCAAAGCTCTAACGGAATATCCCGCGAGCGCCATAAAAATGTCAACAAAGTTGGTTCCACCGGGATAGAGAGCGCAACTATTAAACCCTTGGTTTTCGGCTTTAATTTAAGTTACATAATAATCCCTGTCGGTGTTACCCTAATTTAAGTCTAACAAATAATAAGAGTTTTTGCTCACGGGGTGACAACAAAGCTCAAACCTAGATAGGTGTTAGGTTTTAGGTTTTAGGTATTGGGGAAATTACAGCAATGAGTCATTTGTATTTCCCAGGAATTGAAGCAATTTTCACCATACAACGTCAATGATAGTTTTAATCAATCCATCCCGCTTGACAATTTTACCTAACACCTAACCCCTAAAACCTAACCCCTGTAAGATTTTCAATTAGCTTGTCACCCCCTGAGGAGTTTTTGGTAGACTCTGCGACGTTTTCTTGTGCTGTTTACTAACCCCTCTCCCTAGATTTTGGCGATTGATGCTTAAAACTTGCAATAAGTAAGCAGACAATACCTAGGTTGATACACACATCGGCCACATTAAATACCGGAAAGTTAATCAACCGAAAATGGAGGAAATCCACAACGCAACCCGTGACTGTCTGGTTATCTACCAAACAACTGTTGAAAAAACGGTCTATGCCATTCCCTAATGCTCCTCCCAGTATGAAGCCATAACCAAGCTGTTCCAACCTAATCAGCTTTGGCCCAAACCAAGCTAGGCCGATTAAACCAAGACTCACAGCTAAGGAAAGCCAGCGTAACCAGCTGCCGTCTTCACTAAAGAGACTGAAAGCGGCACCAGTATTAGTCACATAGGTAAAGTGAAACACTCCTTGCCACAGGGGTAGAGTCTCATCCAATTCAAAATTCTGCACCACCCAATATTTAGTCAGCTGATCCAGAATCAGACCAATAGCAGCAGCAAACCAACACAGGGGGTTTTTTTTCATTAGTCATTAGTCATGATAGCATTTATTGATTGGGTCAGGTACTTACTAGGAGTAGGGAGTAGGGAGTAGGGAGTAGGGAGTAGGGAGTAGGGAGTAGGGAGTAGGGAGTAGGGAGTAGGGAGTAGGGAGTGTCAAAGTCGTTTTACGCATCAAGGGTGGGTAAGTCCTTTAGTGATTAGTTTTTTGTTAATTAACCCTTATCAATTAACAATTGTATTTTGACCAATGACTTTTAATAAAACATTAACTGCCGTAGAGCAAATGCCACAACGGTGACAGAACAAACTACCACTAGCTGACTCGGTAAAGGCGAAATGGTATATTTCATGATCGCTTCCATGAGAGGCATAGCCCCAAGCACTGACCAATTGATGCCGTGGAAAATCATCAAATAGCCGACACCATAGGTATGGATGGTTAGTAGACCACACAGGCAGCTAAAGGCCAATGTTTCGACTCGTGCTTGTACCCGAAAGGCTAAAAAACCACACACCCAGGCTCCAGCAATAAAGCCTAGTATGTATCCAAAGCTCGGTTCTTTGATATAGCCAATACCTCCACCTTGAGTAAAGACTGGCAGGTTCAAGCCGATGACAACATAGGCAATTTGAGAAAGAGCACCAGCATTTCTGCCTCCTAAACAAGCAGCTAGTAGGACTGCTCCAATCTGATAGGTAACCCCTAAGGATATAGTTTGAACACCTTGAGTTGACCAATCCCAGGGTGGATTGGAGACAAAGAAGGCTTCTAGAAACGTGCCGCCGATGGTCAGCAGCAAACCAATTATGGCCCACAAAATCTCATTGGGAGCAGACACAGTTACATCGATAATCTATTTATTCTGGGAGTTATATTCTCCGGGAATCGGAGCTTCACCACCGGTTAGACCCAAAGAGTCCAGCATAGCGTGGTCTTGCTCTGGTGGCTGTCCCAGAGTGGTGAGGTAGTGTCCAATCAGCATAGCATTGATTCCGGATTTTAGCCCTTTTGCCTGCAATTCACCCATCACAGCTTCTCGCCCACCAGCATAGCGCAGGATTTGCTCAGGTAGGATCATCCGGAAAATTGCGATCGCTTTTAGTGCTTCATAGGGGTCTAGCTTCCCAGATTCTCCCAAAGGGGTTCCCGAGCGAGGATTGAGCAAATTCAGAGGTACTGATTCCACCTTTAACTCCCGCAGGGCTAGAGCTAAATCCACTCGGTCTGCCCAGCTTTCCCCCATGCCCATAATCCCACCAGTGCAGGCTTGAATCCCCACTGATTTCAAGTTCTGGATCGTCTCGACGCGATCGCGCCAGCTGTGAGTAGTGACAATTTCTGGGAAAAACCGCTCTGAGGTTTCTAAGTTGTGGTTGTAGCGAGTTACCCCAGCTTCTTTCAGGGCTTGGGCTTGTTCCGAGGTGACTTCTCCCAAAGCACAGCAAGGCTTAATGCTTGTTTCGGCAATAATCTCCCGTACCGTTTCCAGAATTTGTTCAAACTCTTTCGATTTAGGACTACTGTACTTTGGTCCACGTCCCTGACTCACTAGGCAAAAACGTTTGGCTCCAGCCGCTTCAGCTGCCTTAGCTTGAGCCATTATCTCTTGCTTAGACTTAAGACCATAAATCGGGGAATCAACGCCAGGATGGTGAGCCGACTGGGCACAGAAGCCACAATTTTCTGAGCAACCACCAGATTTGACATTGACGATACTACACAAATCCACCGTATTACCACAGCAGGCTTGGCGCACTTTGTCAGCTGCTTGGCACAGCAGCAATATATTATCCTGCCCTTCCAGTTTGGTCAGGGCTAAGGCTTGCTCTCTAGTAATGCGATCGCCTGCAATAATCCCCTGAGTTAGCTTTTGCAGCCACTGATTCAGGGATGCTGGGGATGTTGAGCATTTTTCTGGTGTACTTGCTGGTGTACTTGCTGGTGTACTTGATAAATCTACAGATACACCTACAGCAGTTGACAAAGGTGCTTGAACCACAGTATCTCCCACATATCTCAGCTTTAAAGGCACCCCTCACTATACCACCTTAGAGTAAGTTAGCTAGTGAAACCTACTACACCAACTCAAAATTTAACCTTTTCTTAATTATAATTTAACCTAATGCTTAACCAACTCTTTATGGTAGAGCGGTACACTCCGGCTGTGACGCCTAAAAAAATCAAGCCAATTCCATGTTGTCTCAAAAGAATTATTCATTGTCAATAGCATTGATCACCACCTTAGCCATGGGGATTACCTCCTGTGGTGGTTCAAGCCCTAAAGTTAAGGTGGATGGTTCCAGCACTGTATTTCCCATCTCTGAGGCAATGGCGGAAGAGTTCCAGAAAGCCAATCCGGGAATCCTTGTTAATGTCGGTGTCTCTGGTACTGGTGGTGGATTCAAGAAATTTTGTGCTGGAGAAACCCATATTTCCAACGGCTCCCGTCCGATCAAAGAATCAGAAATAGAACTTTGCAAGAAGGGAGGAATTGAGTACATCGAATTACCCATCGCCTTTGATGGACTCTCTGTAGTAGTTAACAAAGAAAATAACTTTGCTAGCTGCCTAAAAATTTCTGAACTCAAAAAAATGTGGGAGCCAGCAGCTCAAGACAAAATCAAAAACTGGAAGCAAATTCGTCCTGGTTTCCCTGATACCAAACTAGGACTTTATGGCCCAGGAACTGACTCGGGAACCTATGACTACTTTATGGAAAACACGGTTGGTAAAGACAAGGGCTCTCGGGGCGACTATACCGCTAGTGAAGATGACAATTTGCTTGTTCAAGGGGTATCGAATGATAAGGGTGGACTAGCCTTCTTTGGTTACGCCTACTACGAAGAAAACAAAGATAAACTCAAACTTTTAAAGATTAATGGAGGAAGTGGTTGCATTGCTCCTAGCACAGCAACTATTGCCGATGGAAGTTACAAACCTCTAGCTCGCCCAGAGTTTATCTACGTCAATAAAGAGGCGGCAACTCAACCTGAAGTTAAAGCATTTGTAGAGTATCAGTTGGCAGCAGCAAATTCCAAATTAATTTCAGAAGTTGGCTATGTTCCCATGCCAGAAGATATTATGATGCTGGTGAGGAAGCGCTTTAGCGACGGCAAAGTTGGTACAGTCTTTTCTAATGCTCCTAAAGGCTCCAAAGTGAAACAGCTATTGATGAAAGGGAAATAAATAATAGTAAAGGATGCATTAAAGGATGAAGGCTGAAGGCTGAAGGCTGAAAAGAACCAAGTTGCTAAGTCACCTTGTAAGTCACCTTGATAGATATCACCACTACACCTATGAGTAGAATTATTTCATTCCTCACACTTGATTCCTCACACTTAATTTATCACAATTGAGCCTTCATCCTTTATCCTTTAGCATTCGCACTGCATCCTACCCTAATATAATGCTATCAAGCGAACACACTTGCTCCTTCAAACTTGCTCCTTCACACTTAATACTTTACTGATGTCTACCACTCCCTCATCTTTTGAGTCATCAGACTCTGAGATGTTTCGACCAAACCGGCAGTTAAACAAGCGGGTAGAACTGGTAGTAAAAATAATTTTTGCTACCTTTGCCTTGGTTTCTGTCGCAACTACCATCGGCATTGTTCTAACCCTAATATTTGAAACAGTAGGATTTTTCCAAGAAGTATCACTCTTGAAATTCCTTACTGATAAAGCATGGACTCCCTTGTTTCCTAATCCGAAGTTTGGCATTTTTGTGCTGATTAGTGCCACCTTCCTGACCTCTGTAATCGCGCTGATGGTGGCATTACCTCTGGGATTGCTTGCAGCTATCTACTTGAGTGAATATGCATCTAGTGGTATCCGTCGCTGGCTCAAACCTGCCCTAGAAATATTAGCAGGGGTTCCTACGGTAGTATTTGGTTACTTCGCTCTGATGGTAGTTAGCCCTTTCTTAAGAGATTTTATTGGTTTTATTAATTGGGTTATAGCATTGATGGGTCGGGTTATACCTATTCCGGAGTCATTTGCTATTCCAGATTTACAAGGATTCAATGCCTTAAGCGCTGGGATTGTTTTAGGAATAGCCATTATTCCTATGATAGCTTCCCTCAGTGAAGATGCTATCTATGCTGTACCCAATAGCTTAAGACAAGGTGCTTATGCCTTGGGGGCAACTAAACGAGAAACCATTATCGGAGTAGTAATACCAGCAGCATTATCTGGAATTGTTGCTTCCTTCGTACTAGCGGTTTCCCGTGCTGTCGGTGAAACCATGATTGTTAGCATCGCTGCGGGTCAAAATCCCACCTTGGGACTGAATCCCCTAGTACCAGTGATGACCATGACAGCCTATATTGTTCAGGTAAGCTTAGGAGATACACCAGCAGGTTCCCTAGCCTACAAAACTATTTTTTCTGTAGGCATGACCCTGTTCTTACTGACCTTAGCCCTAAATATCTTTAGCTTTTGGTTTGTCCGTCGCTTCCGGGAGAAATACGACTAATGGCACAAGACCTAAAACCTCTAGGAGACGATTCCCCAGGTTACTTCAACCTGGCGCTAACCAAGCGCTACAACTTTGATAAAATCTTCGCCTTTGCTGCCTGGGTTGGCATCTTTTTTGGGCTAGCCATACTCGCAGTATTGCTGATTGATGTTTTTAGGGATGGTCTGCCCCGGCTCGATTGGCAATTTATCACCAGTCCTCCCTCCCGTAAACCAGACCAAGCCGGTATTTTTCCTCCTTTAATCGGTAGTGTCTGGCTGTTGGTGATAACAGCAATGGTCTCTTTTCCCTTGGGAGTAGGGGCAGGTATTTTCTTAGAAGAATATGCCACTGACAACCTGTTGACCCAGATTATTGAAATCAACATCGCTAACCTAGCTGCTGTACCTTCAATTATTTACGGCTTATTGGGTTTACAAGTATTTGTCCGGTGGTTGGAACCCATTACTAATGGTAGGAGCATACTAACTGGTTCCCTAACCCTGTCCTTGTTAATTCTGCCCATCATTATTGTTGCCACCCGTGAAAGTCTACGGGCAATTCCCAATAGTTTGCGTCAAGCGGGTTATGCCTTAGGAGCAACTCGCTGGCAAGTGATTCGAGAGCATATTTTTCCTCTCGCTTTACCTGGTATCCTGACAGGAACCATTTTGGCACTGTCAAGGGCAATTGGGGAAACTGCTCCTTTAATCACTATCGGAGCATTGAGCTTTATTACCAGGCCGCCCATGAATCCACAAGATCCATTTACTGCACTGCCAATTCAAGTTTACAACTGGATATCCCGTCCCCAAGAAGCCTTCCACACTAACGCGGCTGCGGGAATTGTTATGTTGATAGTAGTGCTGTTGGTCATGAATGCCGGAGCAATTTTCCTGCGCAATAAATTCCAAAGCAATAGATAAAAAGTCAATATCCCCACTATTAAAATACAGATTCAAAGGGATGGAAAAGTTTTCAGTTTTGATTTCAAAAGTTGACAATTACACAGAGGATTTAAATATGAATTATAACCAAGTTATGGACTGCACAACTTCGTCTGTAGAAGTACAATATCCGGTTTTACGGGCTGAAAAAGTTTCCGTATACTATGGATCATTTTTAGCAGTCAAAGATGTCTATTTAGATATTCCGAAAAAACAAGTTACCGCCTTTATCGGACCGTCTGGTTGTGGAAAAAGCACCTTGTTGCGATGTTTTAATCGCTTAAACGACCTGATTCCAGGAGCACGGGTGACAGGTAGAATTACCTTCCATGGCGAAAATCTCTATGATAAAAAGTTTGACAACAGCATTGAAGAAGTACGTCGCCGCATTGGCATGGTATTCCAAAAGCCAAACCCTTTTCCCAAATCCATTTATGAAAATATTGCCTTTGGAGCCCGGATTAACGGCTATCAAGGGGACATGGATGAATTAGTGGAGCGCAGTCTTCAACAAGCTGCCCTCTGGGATGAAGTCAAAGATAAACTAAGACAGAGTGGTCTGTCTCTATCTGGCGGTCAACAACAGCGTTTGTGTATTGCTCGCGCCTTAGCCATTAAGCCAGAAGTGTTGTTGATGGATGAACCCTGCTCTGCTCTTGACCCCATCTCCACCCTCAAAGTGGAAGAACTAATGCACGAGCTGAAAGAGAAATACACGATTGTTATCGTTACCCACAACATGCAACAAGCTACCCGAGTAGCAGACATGACCGCTTTCTATAACGCTAGGGCAACGGAAACAGGTGGCAAACAAGGCTATTTAGTAGAGTTCAATAGAACTGAAGTCATCTTCCAAAATCCTCAGCAGGAAGCAACCAGGGACTATGTTAGTGGGCGTTTCGGCTAAATCCCCCTAACATTTTGCCCTAACATGGGGCGTTGCTTAATAATGGAATGATTTTAAGAGTTTTGTGGAATGGGCATCTTGCGTGGAATGGGCATCTTGCGTGGAACTGGCATCTTGCCAGTTTCATGCTTATTTTCGGGCGGGCAGGATGCCCACTCTACTCCTATTCACAAGAAGATTAAGCAACGCCTAACATCGAGCGAAACCTTGCGTTTCAAACCCAACTCCTGGGAGATTTGATCTGAGACTACACATCCCATGGCAACAGGCCCGTGGGATTTTTTTTTCTGATGGGGATGATCCCCCCAGTACCAATTCAAGATAGGATCAAATCTGATTATAAAATTGGATTTGTTGTCAATCATGCGAATAAAGCGCTACTTATCAGGTTTTATTGCCCTGGTACTGGTTATGGTTATCGGTTTAACTGGTTGTGCCTCAAGTGGTACAGGCTTAACAGGAGATTACCGTCAGGATACAATAATTGCTCTACAAGAATTAAGACAAGCCCTTGAATTACCAGAAGATTCACCAGATAAGACGGCAATTCGTGAAAAAGCAACTCTACTGATGAATGACTATGCTTCGCGCTACCGCAGAGATAGATCTGTGTCTACCCTTAATTCCTTCACTACCATGCGAACTGCTGTCAATTCCTTGGCTGGTTACTACAGTTCCTATCCCAATCGCCCTTTACCGAAAAAGGTGAAGGATCGTCTAGAGCAGGAATTTTCCCAAGTAGAGCGTTCTCTCAAACGGGGCGCTTAAGCTGTCGATACCTCGCCTAGAATAGGCGAGGCATAAGCTGGGTTAACAAAAAAACTGCGAGTAGAAACCTGTCCTATCTTCAGGTTTCTTGAGAACATCCCACCCAAGGGAGGGTAGGATTATCGATGATCTCAAAGTTTTGGCCAATTTTTTTATCTGCTCTCCCCCTAACTCTCATTATAAGTAAGAATTTTCCGGAACAGTAGGTAAGAGAGCTGAAAACAGTTAAAGATAATGCCAGCCGAAGCGCGGTTAGGGGTTAGACTAATGATTATATGGTTTATCACTACTACTAGGGCTTTAGTTAGCTAATAATCGACAATAATCAAACTTGCTTGACAAATTTAATGATATATGCATCAAATAAAACGATATAGATTTACCTCTGACCCCTCCCTTGGTGTTTCCCTTTCTATCCCTAAACCATATAATAACTAGCTAAAGCTAATTTTACCAAAAATCCCAGTTAAAAACCCCTGTGCAATAACGGCGGGGATGAAAACGAGTTAGTGACTTGCTGACCCTCTCGTAGTATCCGTTTAGAATCCCTGATGCTGCACCTGGGGCAGATTTCAAAAATATTGAACCAATCGGGGATGAGTTAGCTGGCTTTTGGCTAACTTTCTGTTCTTTTGTAGTGTTTCTAGGAATGTATAACAGTTTTGTTAAACGGAGGCAACACCGGCAAGGTCTACATCGTAGCTTGATTGCCGCCTTTGCAGTAGGAAGTAGTCTGTTGAGTCAGTGTTGGTTGGTACCAACCGCTGAGGCAAAAACAAAAGCTTATTGCCACTTTACTCAGGAAGCGATCGCTCAAAAAGAAAGCTTAAGAGTTAATTCCTTAAAGGACAACTCAAACTCTAAAATCAGCTACCAAACCATTATCCAGGAACACGCCAGTTTCTTACAGCAGTGTCGTTCCCAAACCTGGCCGAAGAATCAAGCCATTTGGGTGCGCTTATATCCCTGTGATGCTCGTCCTGGAGCCCTTGAGGAAACCCTCGACCGTATTGTTAACCAAGGCTACAATCAGGTCTACGTTGAAGTATTTTACGATGGTCGCGTCCTGTTACCAAAGGCAGATAATCGTACTCCTTGGCCGTCAGTCATACAACAACCGGGGAATGAGAACGTAGATTTATTAGCCCAGGCGATTCAAAAAGGTCGTGAGCGGGGTTTGCAGGTATATGCCTGGATGTTTACCATGAATTTTGGTTATACCTACGGTCATCGTGCCGAGCGGCAACAGATTCTTGCCCGCAATGGTCGGGGAGAGACCAGTTTGTCGGTAGTTAAGAATGGCTCTCAAGTATTTATCGACCCTTATAATCGACAAGCCCAGGTAGACTACTATGAGATGCTTAAGGGTGTATTAAAGCGACGCCCCGATGGGATTTTATTCGACTACATTCGCTATCCCCGTGGTTCAGGTTCCCAGTCTGTGGCCAGCAGTGTCAAGGATCTTTGGATTTACAGTGATGCAGCTAAGCAAGCCCTGTATCAACGGGCTGGTAACAATCAAGGTAAGGAGCTAATTCGGCGCTATCTGAGTAAGGGTTCCATTAGTACTAGGGATATAAAAGCTGTCAAAAAGCTCTACCCTGATGAAAAAACTCCCCTGTGGCAAGGTCGCACTCCTTCCCCAAGAGAGAGTACTCGAACTATACAATGGCAGTTGTGGCAACTCAGTGTTGCTCACGCTGCCCAAGGGATATTAGACTTTCTCAAATTAGGTGAATTGGCAGCAGAGCGAGCTGGGGTACAAGCCGGTGCAGTGTTTTTCCCTGATGGCAACCAAGTTGTAGGTCGCATGGGTTATGATTCGAGACTACAGCCTTGGGAACATTTTCCCCGTTCCCTGGAATGGCATCCCATGTCTTATGGTGTTTGTGGTCACACCGGTTGTATTGCCAATTTAGTCAAACGGGTGTTTAAGTGGGCATCGTCGGAAACAGACGTAAAACCAGCATTAGCAGGAACTTGGGGAAGATCCATAAAAAATCGTCCTTCCCTAGAAAACCAGATGCAGGCATTGCGCCGAGTGACACCACAAATTAACTCAGTCAGCCATTTTGCTTTCTCTTGGCAAAATCCAGAATTTGACCGCGAGCGAAAGTTTTGCAGATTATAGCAGTTCGACCTTGACTGAGGTACTTATGACCTGAGGGGAGTAGGGAGTAGGGAGTAGGGAGTAGGTTTTTTAGATCAGGGTCAAACCCAACCCCAACCCCCTCATGAAGCTGCTGCATCGCTTCGACACACCCTACACCCCATACTCACGTCTTTGTTAAAAACCTACCCTTATCAGCCCCCTCGACCTCTGATTAAGATTGGCCTAATGGGGATAGTTCTGATTAAGCAGTTACTAACTGGGGTTCAGGACGCTTGCTGTTACGAATACCGCTAATGGCCTCTGCGTAATCTGGTGCCTTGAATACAGCTGAGCCAGCCACAATCGCATTCGCTCCGGCTTCTAGCACTTCCCAGGTATTGTTCACCTTGAGTCCCCCATCAACTTCAATCCAGGGAGAAAGACCACGCTCATCACACATCTGACGCAGTTTGCGGATTTTTGGCACAACTTCTTTGATAAAGCTTTGACCACCAAAGCCAGGATTGACGCTCATAATCAGGATCAAGTCACAGACTTCTAGGACGTACTCAATTAAATCCAAGGATGAGGAGGGGTTAAGTACAACACCTGCTTGCTTACCCAATTCTTTAATCTGACAGAGAGTTCGGTGCAGATGGGGTGAAGCGTTGTGTTCAGCATGAACGGATATAATATCAGCCCCTGCCTTAGCAAAGTCTGCGACATACTTTTCTGGTTCCACAATCATCAAGTGGACATCCAGTGGCTTTTCGGTAATCGGGCGAATGGCTTTAACAACTAGAGGACCAATGGTGATGTTAGGGACAAATCTACCATCCATTACATCAACATGAATCCAATCAGCCCCTGCGGCATCCACAGCCTTAATTTCTTCTCCCAGTCGGCTAAAATCAGCTGACAGGATAGAAGGGGCAATAACAACTTGCTTTTGGGATAGGGTGTTGCTCATGATTGGAGGTGTTCTCCTGGAAGCTTATTTTTTAGTATTTTAACAAAATCTTTAGATTTTCCCTAACGAGTTGTTGTGGTGCTGACCTACTTAGTGACCACTGGTCTCGTGACCAGTGGGCTATAAATCAGCCCATACCTACGGATGCTCACCCCTAGCAGGTCATGATGGAACTTTTGATAACATGGGCAACAGTTAGTCAGTCTGTAATTTTATGCAGCTGCCTTGCTCAAACGATAGAATATCCTGCTTTAATAGAATTTTGGAGGAAATATGGCGTCAAATCCCCAAGCATCTGCATATACTCAGAGCAGCACCAATGAAACTACCCTGGAGGATGAAAAACAGCTGAAAGTAGACCTCAAAGTTGACAAACCTGGTGCTATAGCCAAACTCACTGCTCCTGAGCCAGGACTGACCCAACCGTGGCAGGAATGGTTGCAAACTCTTACAGAAATTTTGTCACAATTGCCGGAATATATCGGCGGATTTGTTAGCAATTACCAAAAACCCTTGCTTACCGTTGGTCTTTTGCTGGCTGGGTTCATTACTGTTAAGGTCACGTTGGCGGTGCTGGATGCAATTAACGATATTCCCCTGATGGCACCGTTGTTTGAATTAGTGGGTATTGGCTATACCATCTGGTTTGTAGCTCGTTATCTACTCAAAGTCGAAACACGCCAAGAATTATCAGGGGAGATTCAATCCCTTAAAGGTCAGTTTATAGCTAAAAAGTGATATCTAGTTTGGTGGCATTAGCCCTTGTCAGGTGAGGAGTATAAAAAATAGGGCATGGACAATTGTCTCAATTGCTTTCCATGCCCTATTCCAGTAAATTAGTTTGACTAAATTAGTTTGACACTCCCCGGCCTAAAGGCGCGAGGATTATTTAGAGGAGGTACCCTTTTGGGGCATTGCTCGTAACAACTACCAACATGGGGTTGATAGTCCACTTGGCGGTGCCAATTGCCTCTACTCTCTCCGACAGAAATGTCATTGAGTCTACTTTTTTTTTGAAGTACTTTGATTCGCTTTCCGAAAAGACTCTTGCGTGGCATTGGGCTGGAATTGGAGTCTTAGACCGAGTCCCCATTTCGAGTAACTACCATTTAACCAAGGCGTCCCACTGCTGGGAGTTTCACCCTTCCTTTTCCCTTCATTGCGTTTTATGATATTCTAGCACAAAGCCGTCCTAGAAGGACGGGGTTTCAGACCCATTTTTTTTTGATGAAAGTAAATTGGTGTTGTTTGGCTGTAGCTCCTTGTAGCTATACTAATTAATACCTATCACTTATTGATCAATAATTAGCGGGATTGATTGGATAATAAAATTCAAACCTCAACTTGCCGAAGCACTGCGCAGGGCTTGAGCTGCTAGATAGAGTTTGTTCCATTCACCCATCACCTGGTTAGTTCTCCAGTTAAGATCGTTAGCGATCGCTTCGAAGGTATGACCAGCTTTCATCTTATCCAGCAACTGCTGTTGTTCAGGGGTCAGTTTTTGCTGATATTCTTGCCATTGCCTTGGGGTTAGTCCAAACCTGTGCTCAGTGTAGGATGTTTCCAGCCAACTGGCTACTAAGTCTGGCTGGCCTTTTACCCCATTGATGGAAAAGACACGAATGGCATGGTAGCTAATTTTTTCCCGTAGACGATAGACCTTCTTGATCGGCCAATTTAGGCGACGAGCGATCGCCTCTTGAGATTGACCTTGCAAGTAAAGTCGCAGCCAAAGGGCCGCCTCAGACCCTAAGTTTTTCTCTAAGTAAGCCTCAAATTCCTTAGATACGGACATCCTTAGGCTTTGTTTGTCTTCCCAAGCCTGCTTATGTTGATAATTAGTAATGGCTTGGTTATCCAATAGACTTACTGGGGCATCGGTTTCCCCTTCCGGGTTGATTGACTCTGACACTAAACGTACCATGTCTCCTTCTGGCACATGGGTCATACCGCCACGTTGAGACCGACGCAGAAAGTTGACAAACCGATAGACAACTAAGGGCTGGTTGCGAATCGGGCGCAGACAATACTCTTCAAGAGTAGTTAATAATAAAGCATTGCGCAGCGGTTCTTCCTTGGTACATTGTCTAATCCAGGCAATTTGCTTTTGGATATAGCGATCGCTATTTAATAATTCCTGAATCACTTCTTGGAGAACATCCACCACAGCCCTTTGGCGATCGCGACTTAGGGACACCCAAGTGCGGATTTTATTGCGTAAGGTAACTAGACTAGCTAAGCGGGTGGTCAAATTGCGATAGCAACGTTCTGGTGGCACCCCCAAGTAACGCTGTTGCAAAATTCTGTAACGATACTCCATTGCTTGGACAGCGATTACCAGTTTGCTCTGAGTGAGAGTGTCAAACCCCTCTTTATCTTCTCCAATTAACCACTGTACAATACTGGAGCTGGTGGCTGGATTTTGGTTGGGACAGTCACTCAACAAGCGCGACTGCCATTCTCTTTCCAGTTTATCCGCCAACTTTGCCATGACATTGCACTCCTTGGATCCCTGTTTTAAAGTTTGCATGACAACCCTCCCTGTTTCTACTCACTCGAAGTGGGTAGTGACTGCTTTCTATTTGACCACTAATTTCTAGGTATTGGAAGTGATCAAACTCCCATAACTACGCTTACGAAAGTCACACCAGTAGGATGATAGATAGCACGCCTGTCTGGAGATCTAGATCCTCTTTTAGATGTGTTCTAGATCACAAGCCCTAAATAGACTTCTGGGACATCCAGCAAGTTTTAGCTTCGTAAACTAGGGTAAGCACCACTATTTAGATATCACTGAGAATGATATGAATTATGCTGATAGCAGCCAATTGATATACCGTCACAGTATCTTCATAAGTATTTATCAAGCTTTTAGTTTAAAGGTGTTTCACCAGGGTAAACGCATCTTGTTGGGTAAGCGGGGGTAGTTCTCAATAAACCTAGCCTTATTGTGCTTATTGACAATTATTTTTATACATATAGTGTTTATTTAATTTAAAAAACACTATATATAGGATTTAAAAAATTAGATGGGTTTACCCTGGGTGTTTCACTGATTCGTCTACCCTGATAATCTAACCCTGACGATTTAGCTGAGTACACCCGATATCCCGGTAGCTCTTGACCTTAGGGATTACTATTTAACATACCTTCTTGAATCAGAGGAAATGCTCATACCTAATATTGAATATATCAGAAAACGCCCATCAGATCAGCTAACTTGATGCTGAAACAGGCACCCTGGGAATTTTACACAGGTTGGAATTACCGCTGTGCCTATGAATTCTATCCTCCAAGCTAGTCAACTGCTAATAGGTAAATCAGGAGTTCCCCATAGACAGTATATCCACCCAGACCTATCAAACGTCTGTAATTCTGATATCCCCGTTCGCCGTTGGCGGTTACCTATTGGCTAAAACCTTAATTTTTCCTTTCAGCTGGGTAAGTCCTGACTGTTTTGAGAGGGGAAACCTGATATCTTGATAAAGATGTTTTGATAACTATATTTCTTGATTAAGCATGTCTGACCCATTTTCTCCTGAGGTAAGCGATCGCATTTGTAAGCACATGAACGATGATCATGCTGATGCTGTGGCACTGTATGCTCAGACTTTCGGCAATTCCCCGGATACAGAAGAAGCAGAAATGGTTTCGATTGATGCTCAAGGCATGAATATAATCACAAAAGTCAAGGGGGAGTCTTCCACTGTGCGCATCAGGTTTGATCATGAACTTAAAGATTCTGAAGATGCTCACTACACCTTAATTGACATGATCAAACAGGCAAGGCAGTCAGTAACCAACCTGAAGGGGTGACAAGCAGCAATGAAGCGCCTTGTTGTCACCCCCTCAGGTCACCAACTTTCACCTTAGAAAAGGTTGAAGATTCAAGCTTACCCTTTAGGCAGGGTGAGTTTGAGCATGCCGTTATGATATTCAGCTTCAACCTGATTTCTGTTAATCTTGGCTGGTATTGGAATAACCCGTTTGAATTTCCCATAGCGTAGTTCCGAGCGTACCATACCTATTGCTTTAGTCCTAGCTGCTGACTGGCGCTCGCCACTGATGCAAACAGAGTCTTCCGTGAGTTCAACATCAAGGTCTTTGGCTTCCATGCCTGGAATTTCTAGTCTCAGGTAAACGGCTTTAGGAGTTTCCTCGATCTCTGCATAGGGCATAAACGTCATCCCTGGAAATCCTCCCTCGTCGCTATTCATGAAATGGGTGAGTCGGCGGTTGAGTTCCCGATGCACACTTTCTAGATCTGGCAGATGTTCCGAACGAGTAATAGCCATTATGGTTATCTCCAACTATCCAGTTTTTTTACCTTCACCTCTAATTTCCGCCCAGTTTATTGTTGCCCAACTAGCCACACTCTAGATAGAAGAAAGTTCCAGACTGGCAGGAATTGATTCACAGAAAATCTTAGGATGTTTGGAAGCCCCGTCTATGCACAAGCGGGGTCCTTACTTTAGTATCTGATTTTACTGTTTGGGCTGCGGTGAGCAGATGTTACTCTTTTGAGATCTACTTTTTTGAGATCTATCTATTTTTGAGATCTATCTATTTTTTGAGATCTAATTATGAGTATTTATTTCTAATAATCCTATTATAACTAAATCTTATAAAAACTGCTGGACCCTTTGACAAACTTGTTTAATATTTTTAATACTAATTTAATATTTTTAATACTTAGAGCCTTGATTAAACACTCTATCATGGCCTAATTAGCTATTTATGCATCAAGACAGGGAATAAGCAACTTGGGATCAGGGAACTTCGGCTCAGGAGACAATACGCCATAGGGAATACGCCATAGGGAATACGCCAAAAATACTGTGTATCTCATTAATATGAGAAGCGCTCAATGAAATAGTCACAAATTTTCACAAATGCCTAAAATCAGGGATCCTGTCACTTGTCTCTGGCAGAGAAAACTAGAGAAATGCGATGCTCCAAAAGGGTCGCTGCGGGATTGGCCTACGGCCACGCTACGCGATTGACCTACGGTCACGCTACTTGAGGAGCAACTAGGGTTGAGATTCCAGGGTAAACGCCTCGTAATTTGTATCAAAAATTACATAAAAAAAATCTACAATAGTATCAAAAATCTATAATCGACCGGTTGATTGTCAACAAGCCCGAAACATTGCTCAATTATTTGCCGTGTTATCCTTGGTGGATTTGATATCAAGTCAGGTTGAATACCCATAATTAGAGGGAGGGTGGGGAGATGGCCAGATGGGGAGATGGGGAGATTTTTATTAAGGGTAATTATCCCGATCATGATATTAGAGATCTGGAAATTCTCGTTGCGTAAGCGGTAGTGATACACAAGTAGTGATAGCCTAATCAACCCGACAAACACTTATTATAGTGATGAATAAAATTCCAAATAGCTCCTAAGTGATTTTCTATTTTTTTTTTAAATGAAAAAGTTTTTCTTACCAGACGACTAATCCTTTGTATTAAAGTATTATTTAATCTTTCAATATGATTAGTTTACCCAGTTTTTTTTGCTACTGGTTTGTGACGTTTCTTTGGTCTTACTGTTCTTGATGCAGTCGCTCATGGTTTGAATTTACCGTAAGATAGGGTCGCCTTATTATAAAATATTTAACCCTTTTCTGCATAACCTGCTAACTATAAAGGCTCCACTATCTAAGGTTTTGTCTCCGGGGGAAACCCCCTGTTCCCTTGCTGCATCGCTTTTTAACTGTTCGCTCACAGTTGCAGTAAGGGCAATTGGGTCGCGTTATTAAATCTGAGACTGTATTCATTGTTATGATGGTGTATTGATCACTAACCTTTTTGTTAATAATAAAAATTTAGCATTTTTCTAAGGATTATTTAATCATTATTTATGATTACTTAGATAATTAGACCTAATTAATTGATAGTCAAATTCCTATATTTTTTCAAAACAAAATGCCTTATTTAAAATGTAATATTGCATCACTACTTATTTATCACTACCTAAATTTGGAAGATTGCTCCTAAACTACATATCAAAAATATCTATAACAGTGCTTGCTTAAATAAAAACAAACAATACACTGTTTACCCAGTTTGTCTTTACTATTATCATCGGGCTTATTACCTCTGTGCCTTTGGTCAAAGACCTGAGCGAACTGAAAACCAACCGCCCTTGGGATGGTATAACTACCGTTTAGAACGAATAACCGAATTCAAAAAATTGTCTTGGGATACTCCCAATTTCCCTTGGTCAAAATCAGAAATTATTAACCATACCGAAAAATACAGTACTGATTATATTCAACAATAATTACACTCTGCTTATGGCTTTGATTTCTATGAAAAATCCCGTTTAATGCTCCTCCGTTTTGATGCAAATTTTGCCCAACACTACATCTAAAAATCCTTCCGTAATCCCACCTTTGATAAACTCGATAGCTATCAATATGCTAAAGCTTTAGCTGATAAACTCCACAATATTCGTTCACTTCTTGCTGATTGCCACAGAGAAGGGGAACAAGTTTGGCAAAAGTTTACAGGTGGTAAAGAGGGCACCCTTTGGTTTTATCAGAGCTTACTCAAAGTTTATCAGGAAAAACGTTCGGATTTTTTGACCCAGGAATTGGCCAGATTAATTTCTCAACTAGAAGTTATTGCCCTCCGCCGGTGGGAATAGGGAATAGGGAAACAGAGGGAGGTGTGGGAAGTGTGGCGAGTGTGATCTAATTTGCGTTTGAATACTTACTTTATAGCGATTCTCATATTAATGACGTACACAGGATTTTTTCCCTATTGCCTATTGCTAGCTTGCCTATTGCCTGTTCCCTATTGCCTATTGCTAGCTTGCCTATTGCCTATTCCGGTGATCCGCTGTTCCCTATTCCGGTGATCCGCTGTTCCCTAAGAAGCATTCTACCTAGAATCCCAAATCCACAGCAATACGGTGAGCACAAGCAAATCCCGAAAACGCTACTGCATTTAAACCCTGCCCTGGAAAAGTGCTATCCCCAACACAATAAAGCCCTGGAATCGCAGTCCGATTAAACGGCATTCCCAACAATCCCATTAACTTGCGGCGGGGAATTGGCCCATAGGTTCCATCCATACGGTTCAAAAATCGTCGATGACTGCGTGGTGTGCCCACCTCCATGTAATCCAATCCAGCATCTAAGCCAGGAAAAATCGTTTCTAGTCGCTCAATTAAGCATCCAGCTGCCTCTTCCTTCTTATTTTCGTACTCACGAGGGGATAATCCTTGCCAATCTTCCATCCAGCTAGGGGTAAACGTGTGGAAAACATGATAGCCTTCTGGGGCTAAATTGGGATCAAGCAAGGTAGGAATCGAAACAAAAATAGTCCCCTCCGCATCCTCCATTTTTCCCCAGTCTTCTAGGACAATATGGTGACACTCTGTACCAGGTGGTAAAACATCTGCCTTTACCCCTAAATGTAAACTCAAAAAACCCGGTGATTTCTGATAACGCTGTTGCCATTTCCGCTCAACTGCTGGCATCTGGTCAGCTGGGACTAATTTCTCAAATGTATCCCAACGGGTAGCATTGGAAACAATTCGTTTTGCTCGATACTCTTTACCATTGACTAGCTGGACACCCACTGCCTTGCCCTTTTCCAGCAGAATTTTCCCGACTCGAGCTTTATAAAGAATCTGACCTCCAGCTTTCTCCAATCCCTCCACTAGTTTTTGGGCGATTTTTCCTACACCTCCTACCGGATAATTAATCCCACCGTAATGTCGGTCAGAAAACACCATCCCAGCATTAATCATCGGTGTTTTGTCAGCAGGTACCACAGACCAGCAATAACATTCCATGTCTATAAATTTCAGCAACTGGAGGTCGCTAATATACTTGCGAGCAATGTCTCCCACATTTTGGGGCAGGTACTTTACTAAACCCAAACAAGCCAAGGGATGCTGGAAAAATACCCTGGTCAAATAGCGAATTTCTTCCAAGGACAGTAAGTCCATGGCATTCAGGCAATTAAAGACCTTCCAGCATTCATCGTAAAATTTGCGAATTCCTTGGCGTTGGTCAGGGAAGTGAGCAGTAAGTTCTTGCCAAAAATTCTCATAGTCTCGGTGGACTTTTAGCTCTAGACCACCAGGGAGATGATAGTGAATCTGTACTGGATCTGGAATTGTTTCCAGACTGACATTGACAGCCTCAAGAGCTCGGGTAAGTAGATTGGTTGTCCCTTCGGTGCCAAACCCAAAAATCATTGATGCTCCCACATCAAAGCGATACCCCTCTCGCTCGAAGTAACCCGAACTACCACCAGGAATGATATAGCTTTCTAGCACCAGCACACTCGCTCCCTTCGCTGCCAACTGAGTTGCGGTTACTAGCCCCCCAATACCAGAGCCAATCACAATAGTATCAAATACCGATTGATTGGAAATGGTATGGGATTGATTGCTTGATGGGCAAGGTTGGGATCCAGCAGTCATGGAATTAGCAATTTAAATATATTAACTGATGGATCTGAGTTTAGCGTTTCTTGTTGATATAAGAGTTCATTACTAATGCAAAAAAAAAAGTGGGCACCAGCCTGCTGCTGCGTACCGGTCCCACCCGCCTATCCTTAATGAGAGGAGAACACTTATTACTACTATAGTCTTGTTGAAAAAAAATGTCAACATATTGAAAAGCATTTTCCCGAAAAGGGGAGTGTCGGGAGTGCCGGGAGTGGGAGGAGTGTTAGCTAACCATCCCACCGGGGAGGGTAACAAGCAGCCTTGTTACCCTTACTGGGTGTCGGCGAACCTGTAGGGAAAACTTTTTGGGAACTAAGGCAATCATTACACCCCGCGCCCCCGCCACACCACACACCCCCTCAGGTGTAGATCTGAGTCTCTATGGTGTTTTTGCTTGTAATTGACCACTTGACAGTATTATTGGCATAGTTAAAAGCATGCCCAAACCCTTTGAGTGCTGTCTGTATTTTGACAACTTGTTTAGGGTTTGCTTGAATCAAGCAAACACTCGTTAATACTGTATTCATCAATGTAAAACTTGAAACTATCATCGACTAGATCAAAACTTGTGGTTATTCCCAAAAACCCTGCTGCCCAATTCCTCTGACACTACCTAATTTGTTTCTCACTAATTCTTATAGTTACGACCTGTTATGACTCTCCAACTACGTGTCTATGTTCCACCCCATCCCCTAGTTAAGCACTGGCTAGGGGTTGCCCGTGATGCCTCGACACCACCTCCATTGTTCAAAAGCGCTATGACCGAGTTGGGACGCTGGTTGACCTATGAAGCAATGCGGGATTGGTTGCCGAATGAAGAACTAACAGTGCAAACTCCCCTAGCTCCGTGCAAGGTAACTATGGTTAACCCAGAAGTGCCCATAGTAGTTGTGCCAATTTTGCGGGCTGGACTAGCGCTCTTAGATGGAGCCCAAACTTTGCTGCCCTTGGCATCGGTTTATCACCTTGGTCTGGTCAGAAATGAGGAAACCTTACAAGCCAGTTTTTACCTGAATACCTTACCCAATCAGTTTGACCCAAATACACGAGTCCTAGTTCTCGACCCAATGCTGGCTACTGGTGGCACAATGATGTTGGCAATGTCAGAACTTAAAAAACGAGGAGCAACACCAGACTTAACACGGATTATTAGCGTGGTAGCAGCACCACCAGCCTTACAAAAGTTGGGGGCAGATTATCCGAGTTTGACCATCTACACTGGCATGATTGATGAGGAAGTCAATGCTAAGGGATATATCGTACCAGGCTTGGGTGATGCAGGCGATCGCGCTTTTGGAACTTGACCTGAGCAGCAAATAACCCCTATTACCCTGAGCAACTTAGACAGCAAATCCAACTAACTGATAGTAGAGGTGTTCCAGGCAACACCTCTACCTAGACTGGCTGATCACGGTGCCAAACTTCACACTCTCCGCTCCCTCACCAGACCGGGCTTTCAAAGCTTTGTCTAAAAGCCTTGCGATACGATACAATTAATTATGGGCTGGTAGCAAACCCCTTGTCTAATCAGCAAGATCCTCTCAAACTTGATGGGTTAATCTGGATAAAAGCTGCATTTTGAAAATCAAGAGCAACAGAGCAACATGAGTCAGCAAGATGGTTTTGCAAGTGGATTCCTGACTGGAGCAGTAGTCGGGGGATTGATAGGTGGATTAATCGGCGCTTTGGTTACTGCTGGGAAAAGTAATCAAAACGATGAGGAAGATCGGTCTATGTTAAATTCTGAGCGCTCAGACCCTAAGGCAATTAGGGCGAGAAGGCGCGAACTAAAGGCAGAAGCAAGTATTGAAGCGGCACGTCAGAGTTTGGAAGACAAAATTGCCCAGCTCAATTCAGCAATTGACGATGTACGTCAACAAGTCAGCACAGTGAAAGGTACAGCTGAGGCAAATACACAGGAACGGGTGCTTGAGCCGTGAAAAAAATTATGTTGTAGGTATGTTTTAGCTTTACTGACTTGGTATTCAGGCACAGGGTGCTCAAATTCGTTAAACTTAACATTAAGATAAAAACTTAGTAAGAAAGCTTATAAATCTATGGCTACAGAACTGTTGACTAGCACTCTCCAGAGCTTTATCCAAATCTATCTAGTTCTATTAATTGTCCGAATTCTGTTAACTTGGTTTCAAACAATGGATTGGGCGAATCAGGTCGCTTCTGTCTTAAGTCCAATTACTGACCCTTACCTGAATATTTTCCGTTCCTTCATTCCACCCCTTGGAGGTATAGATTTTTCCCCCATACTGGCGATTTTCCTTCTACAAATTGTAGCTGGGCTGTTTTAGCTTAAACGGGGAGAAGCCCCACGTCTGAAAGGGAAGCGTCAGCGTGGGCTTAATCCCCCTTTAAGCTAATCACCGACCGATTTTGTGCTTAAAACCGGATGCCTTAAACTTCTTAAGCTTGAGAGGCGTTTTTACATTAGCAGGAACTGTAACCCGGATTTCAAAATCACTGATGCCTGGTGGCACTTCATCAATTGATCCCACGCGACCCCGGTTTTGGAAGGTATTATTGCCATTGGCATCGTAGATACGACCAAAAACATCAGCATCAAATACGTTTATTTTCTTGGTATTCTTGGCTTTACCCTTGATCAGATAGCAACTAGCCTGCCTCGCCGAACCCCCACCAACGGTCACCGTGCCTTGCCCGATTTCTGAGGGACACTCCTGGGAATGCAAGTCTAAGAGTTTAATGGGGATCTTAGCAAAAGCAGGGGGCGCAAATGCCGAGCTGATCACCCAAATCAGACAAGCTACTGCTGTAGCCGTTAACCAATTTCGAAATCCCATAAAGCCAACCAAAAAATAACCTTATAGCTACTTTACATCTAAATTGGATAGGTTTAGCTTGAAGCAGAGAAAATATTGCTAACTATAGGTAATACTGAATAGCTAATACTGAAGTGGATGGGTCCAAAGCTCAGTTTAGAATCAGTGACCATTACCAAGATTTGGGGGGAAGGTAGAACTTTTCTAGGGATAACCCTGACCAAACAATACGCGATCGCACTAGCAAAACTCCTAAGGTAATTATTCCCAAACTCACAGCTCTGAGTTGGTGGTTTCCAGTCCAAGCTAACTGTCCAAGGTAGCTCGAACCAATCATCACGGTATGAATTGCAGCTAGGACTAAAGCAGGGATACTCAATAAATGAATCCGTCGCCAAAGCTTGCCCAAACCCTTCTGTAAGCGGTCAAAACTCGTGAGGGCGGCTGGGGTAATCAACACGAGCGCTAAAATTCCTGCTAACAGACCCCACTTATGCTGCGGTAGCATATACCCCATAGCATCTAACTTCCAGTTCAAGGCATGGTCTAGCCTAAAAAATGTATGAGCGATCGCCAACACAAATGCCCCTACTCCTAAAGCCCGACGATAGCGTAACAGCCCAGCCCACAAACGACTAATCGGACGAGCAATCAAAGATAACATCAGTAACAGCAGCGCCCCATGACCGGTGTAATCCACCATAGCATCGGTACGCAGAAGCGTTAAAATACCAATGGTGAGGGTAACCCAGCCTCCTAGGCGAAACAGTTGGCTGCGCTTGCTAACACTGAGTCTAGATGCAGATACACCCACTCCTAGCATCATGGGCATCGTTCCCAGTCCAAAGGCCAGCATTGTTGCTGCTCCCCACCAGAGATTACCCATTTCCGCTGCTTTAATCTGAGCAGCATACAGGAATCCACAAGGCATCAAACCCCAGACTCCTCCTAAAAGGGCTGGTGTCCACCACTGAGATTCCCCAGACAATTTAGTCATCGCGACCGTCAGCCGTTGATGCCCAATCCCTTTAGATAGGGGGTGTAATAGGGGCAGACGGGGAATCCAATCGGGTTTAAGCTGCACACAGCCAAACCAAATAAGCATTAAACCAGTCAGAATTGCCATGGCTTGGCGCAATCCACTGCCAATCCCAGCCAACTGACCACTGGCAATCAAGACTGAACCCATACCCCCAAGTCCAGCTCCGACGAGAGCATAACTAATTGTTCGTCCTAGGTTCAGTAGACTATGAAAACCCAGCTGATGCAGCCACTTTGGAGACTTTTCCTGCTGCTGAGATAGGGAAAACGCCACTGCCAGAGGTCCACACATCGCCACACAGTGACCAAAACTCCCCAGAAACCCTAGGGTCATGACCAGCAGCAAATCTAAAACCATTCCGTGCTTATGTTCCTTACCTATAGACTATGGTAAATATTATCATCAGCCATTCATGCTTATTGTGAACTTATAGCAAGTTGTCATGAAAAGATTCATGTGTGATCTTCTATATCCTCTGTATCTCCGGCATTTTATGGTTAGGAGGTAAGAGCATCTTTGAAGAAATTTTAGCATTAAGAGTTAACCCCCATGACCATTCAACTGCCATCAAACATTTCCTCTACTGAAAACTCAGCACTCACAACTCAGCAGTATTTTCCGATAATTTCTCACAACATTAAAACCTCTGCTGATGTCGGTGCTACCTTCCACATTGAACCCAATCACAATCCTCGCGCTAGAGAACCTGCTCTAGCGTGGTTTGCCCTTACTCGCCAAGGGGGCCAACTCATTCCCCTAGACCAATGTGACTGTCAACTAGCCGTTTACTCTAAATCCTCATCAGAGTTAGGGAGTTCCCCCATCCTTGAGCCACAGCTGAAAGCTATATCAGCCGAACAATATCAAGGTATTCCTGGAGCTGATCTAGTCTTTCCTAAAGCGGGAGTCTATGAGTTAGTTTTAAGCGGTACTCCTAAATCAGGAGCTAGTTTTAAGCCATTTGAGATCAAGTACGACGTTACAGTCACTCCTGGGAAAAAAACTGCAACTGTGCCAAGTCCTGCCACTGAACCTGGATTTAACCAGCAGTCAGAATCCTTCTCAGAAGAGGATACGGCACCATCAGAGCCTCAACTATTACAGTGGTGGTTGCCCGTAGGGATTTTTGCCTTAGTCATCCTAGGTATTGCGAGTGTATTGTTATGGAAAAAGGCAACAGGAAAAAGGTAAATATAACCCCACCCTCTACTAGGCAGTGGCCGGAAAACTCCCACCGATAAAGTGAATATCACTAAAGGTTTCAATCCACAGACGAGCACCACAATCAAGAGGGTTATCCGGTTGATACACAATCCGACACGGGCCAAGAATTTCTACCTGATTGCCGTATAGATTGTTGCCGCTTCGTTTTACCGAAATCACTGGCTGACGCTCTTCGGGAGGTTTAGTTTTGTTGGTGCCAATGCGATTGCGATTGACATTGATCTTAGCTAGAGCCGGAGGACGACTTTTACTCCATGTGCCAATCGGTCCACGGCTGGCCTTGATAATTTGCGGTAAATGGTTGAACAGAGGAATAATCCAGAATTTACCGCTTTTATAGGCACCCCGGACGCGACCGTCTTGGAGGAGTTGTCTCAACCGTCTCGAAGATATTCCTAAAAGAGATGCTGCTTCAGTAGTACAAACGCACTTATTCATCAGTTAACTTTAAACCTTGTTTTATTAACTATTCCGATATCTGTAGTATAAATAAAATCGACCATTAATGTCAAGTTGTGGTTAACTGGAATAGCTCTTTATTGAAATAAAGGATTTATCCTCTTCTTACTGAAGTGTTGGAGACCATCCTGCTAAGAATTTTTACTCAATAGAGCTAGGAACCGAAAATAGAAAGAAAATCGAAAGATATAATAATTCTTTAATAATTCTTAATTAACTAATAATTATCAAATGAACATTCTAAGTAACCTGCTTTCCGGTGCCACTAATCCCTCCCGTGCCAAGAAAAAACGCCGACGGATTGAAATCAAATCTGAGCGTGAAATTGAGATCATGCGGCAGGCGGCAACTATTGTGGCAACAGTACTCAAAGAAATTTCTGAGATGGTTGAGCCAGGAATGAGCACAGCGGATTTAGATGCCTATGCCGAAAAGCGGATCCGTCAGATGGGAGCAACCCCAAGTTTCAAAGGCTACTACGGCTTTCCTGGGTCGATCTGCACCTGCCTGAATCACGAAGTAGTTCATGGTATTCCTAGTCCTAAGAAAGTAATTTGCAGTGGTGATGTGTTGAAAGTGGATACAGGTGCCTTCTATCAGGGATTTCACGGAGACTCATGCATTACTATTCCGATTGAAGAGGTCAAACCAGAAGCGAGTCAATTAATTCGGGTGGCAAATGAATCTCTCTACAAGGGCATCGAACAGGTGAAAGCAGGGAAGTACTTGCTAGACATTGCTGGTGCGATTGAAGACCATGCCCAAACTTATGGCTATAGTATAGTGGAGGATTATACGGGTCACGGTGTGGGGCGAAATCTACACGAAGACCCCTCAGTGTTCAACTTCCGCACCCGCGAATTGCCGAATGTCAAGCTCCGTGCTGGGATGACTCTGGCGATTGAGCCAATTTTGAATGCTGGTACTAAGTTCACACGCACCCTATCTGACCGTTGGACAGTCGTTACGGTCGATAATTCTCTATCCGCTCAGTTTGAACATACGGTTTTGGTAACAACTGATGGCTACGAAATTTTGACTGACCGTGCCAAGGTTATGAACTAGTTAAGGACTTGCTGGTAGATGGAACTTATCAGTGGGTATTTGGTCAATTAAATAGAGGAGCGTCTCCTACTCCAGGGGAAATATCTAGGTGTACCATTTTCTCCCAAGCCATAGCTATTGCTTACCAGATAAGGTTATGATATATTGGGTTGGGGCTATTTATAGAAACTACCAAATTTTTGGCAGTTGACAGCTAGCAGGATTGATCACAAGTAAGCGCGAAGTTTTAAAACCCAGTCTCGTCAGAGCTGGGATTAAAAACGATTAACTTGTGAATATACTTCGCACTCACTCTTTTCTGAGTAATCATCGTTCGCGTAGCGTGACCTACGGTCAATCGCTTTTAGCGGAAGCTGAGGCCTTTGGCCACGCTACGCGAACGCTTCATCGCGTAGCGTGACCTACGGTCAATCCCATCAATGTAGCCTTATAATAAGGGAGTTTCCTCTACGCGGTGAGAGCATCCACATCGGAACCCCACTCAGAAAAGTAAATGGGTAAAAAACACTCTTAGACGGTGCTTCTAGTAACTAGTGACATAGATCGCAATTGATCTACTGCTAAAAAACTCCCGATCAGATCTCAGGGGTGTTGATCATGTGGCATCTAATTTCTTTCTTCTTAGTTACTTCACTATTCTCCGGAACTATGACCAATAAAATAGTCGAAAAAATTGCCGGAATATCTCTGGTAACTATTAGCTTTGATAGGGATTCGACAGCTGTTTCAAAAGAAAACCCCCAAACCGTTGAGCCTAGGGGTAATTATCAGGGTGCATCTACCATTTATTTCTTCTGATTGATGGGATTGATATCCGGAAGGATTACTAGTAAATTTACTAGTCAATCAATAACAAAACCCACGGGATAAATTTGCTCAAAGCCAACAGCCAGCTAAGGCGCTGATGGCAACATCTACCAAAAAAAATCCCCCGAACCGTGAGCTTCAGGGGTAATTATCAGGGTGCATCTACCATTTATTTCTTCTGATTGATGGGATTGATATCCGGAAGGATTACTAGTAAATTTACTAGTCAATCAATAACAAAACCCACGGGATAAATTTGCTCAAAGCCAACAGCCAGCTAAGGCGCTGATGGCAACATCTACCAAAAAAAATCCCCCGAACCGTGAGCTTCAGGGGTAATTATTAGGGTGCATCTACCATTTCTTTCTTCTGATTGATGTTACCAAGATCCGGAAGCTAAGGTATGGCTTAAAATTCTATATGATCACTAAACCTAGATAAAACCTAGATAAAACTTTACTTTTAGCTGACGGCCAAGTTATGGTTTATGGCAGCATCTACAGGTGCGACCCGTGGCGAATTTAATAATTAGATGCGGAAAGCGCACCTACAAAGAAAACCCCCGAACCGTGAGCTTCGGGGGTAATTATTAGGGTGCATCTACCATTTCTTTCTTCTGAGTTACTTCTTCAGTATCCGGAAGGTTTAGCAGGGGATGATTGACGACTGGCGGCAAGACCGTTCCTCGAAAGCTGTATTAATTATCAATTATCAATTGACCCATAGGACTACTCCTTGATGTGTTATTGTATATTACAGCTTGAAGCACGTAGGGTGGGTTAATTGATTGGCGTTCGCGTAGCGTGACCTACGGTCAATCGCACTCTCACAGCTTCCAAGGGGCGATTGCCATAAAATAGCGGTGCGACAAGGCGCGAGGTTCCAACGCCCACACCAAACGCGCACCAAGACAGAAGCAGGTTAATCGGAAGGTAATGCTCAATGGTAACATTACAGCTCAGGCAGTTAAGTGTTCCTCCAGGACAGCGGATTCTTTTGACTGATGTAAGCTGGTCAAAGTTCGAGGAGATTTTGGAAGAACTCGGTGAAAAAAGAGCTAATAGAGTAGCTTACTATCAAAATCAATTAGAAATTAGAATGCCATTGCCAGAACATGAGTTTGATAAAGAAATTATTGGTGATATGGTGAAAATTTTACTAGAAGAATTGGAATTCAATCGCGAATGTTACGGCTCAACTACTTTCAAGCGGAAGGATATGGCAGCAGGAATCGAGCCGGATAATTGTTTTTATATTCAAAATTATCGTTTAATGATTGGCAAAAGAAGATTAGATTTAAGTAGTGATCCACCTCCCGATATAGCCATTGAGGTTGATGTTACTTCCAAAACACAACTGAGTGCTTATGAAGCTTTGGGAGTGCCTGAGTTATGGCAGTTTTCTAAGGGAAGTTTAAAAATCAATGTACTCCAAGCAGGTAAGGGGGGTAGCTATGTTGAGTCTTCTTTGAGTCGTACTTTTCCTAATTTTCCCATTATTGAAGGGGTTGAGCAGTTTGTCCAAATGAGTTTGACTCAAGGTTCAAGTGCTGCTTTAAGGGCTTTTCGGAAGCGATGCAGCGCGGTCTTGGGGGTTCCCCCCATGAGCGACTGCATCAAGACAGTGGGTTAGGCAGAGAATCGATTGAGGGAATGAGCGTCAAAGAAGACTGTACCTCATTGGCCAATCCCGAGTATTTATACTTAAAATAAGAAATGCAGAATATCGGTACTAAATAAAACCCCCGAACCGTGAGCTTCGGGGAGTAACTATCAGGGTGCATCTACCATTTCTCTTTTCTCGGTGATTTCACGCATATCCGGAAAAGTGACTCACTAATTGATCCAGAGGAATCTACAAAACCCTGATCTAGCTCGGATCGGATTAGTGTGGGAACTATAGGCAATACAGAAAACCCCGGAAACTTCAGCTCCGGGGGTAATTATCAGGGTTCATCTACCATGCTTTTATTCTAAGTGATTTTACTGAGATTTTTACACTTCGTTAATTTTATTGACATATATAACCAGATATGCTAAAGAATAATCAAGTTATAGAACAGTAAGTCAGTTGACGCTCTAGGTAACACAGGCATTACTTGAGCTATAGCACTACAAGCTATATCACCTCCTAGTCAAAGCCTAGGCAATTCCCGGCAATTCCCGGAAATCGCCAACTAGGATGCAGACTGAGAATTAATTTTCTACGTTGGTTTGGTCATGACACCCAAGAGTAACCTCCAGCTCTTGGCTCTGTCGCTAATCATTAAGGTGAAGGCAAAAAGTGTGATTAGCAAAACACAAGCCATTCCAACATTGTCGTTCGCGTAGCGGGACGAAGTCCGGAACACTTTACCAAATTGAGATGCACTAATCATGCAGAATTATGTATTTGTCATTGACGCAAGCAAACAACCATTAAACCCCATTCACCCAAAGAAAGCTCGCCGACTGCTTGATATTGGCAAAGCTGCGGTTTTTAGAATGTATCCATTTACAATCATCCTTAAGACTGCGATCAATAATCCAACTATCTCACCTTGTCAAATTAAAATAGATCCGGGGAGTAAAACTACTGGGTTTGCCATAGTTCAAAACGACCAAGTCATCTGGGGAATGGAACTAGAACACAGAGGAGGATTAATCAAGAAAAAATTAGAGTCTAGAAGAGCTGTAAGACACCGAAGGCGTAACCGTAACACCAGGTACAGGAAGCCCAGATTCCTTAACCGTAAGCGTCCAGAAGGATGGCTGCCTCCCAGTTTGGAGCACAGAATATTGACTACTGAGACTTGGGTTAAACGCTTGATTAAATTCTGTCCAGTCAACGAAATTTGGGTCGAAAGAGTCAAGTTTGATACCCAAAAGATGCAGAACCCTGAAATCAATGGTACTGAATACCAGCAAGGGGAAATAGCTGGCTACGAAGTCAGAGAGTATTTACTCGAAAAATGGGGAAGACAATGCACTTATTGTGGCAAGCAAAATACCCCCCTACAGATTGAGCATATTCATCCAAAATCAAAAGGAGGAAGCAATAGAGTAAGTAATCTTTGTTTAGCCTGCGATAAATGCAATCAACGAAAAGGAAACAAGCCTGTAGAAGACTTCCTGAGAAAGAAACCAAGTCTGCTACAAAAAATAAAAACTAAGGCCAAACAACCATTATCAGATGCAGCAGCGGTAAATACGACTAGGAATAAGATCGTGAAAGTACTTAAAGGAATAAAACCTGTGGTTACTGGTACGGGTGCTCAGACTAAATACAACCGAATTAATTTCGGATTGCCTAAACAGCATTGGATTGATGCTGCTTGTGTTGGAGACGTTGAAGCTTTGGTATTGAAAACCTCTCAACCTCTACTAGTCACCTGTATTGGACCCGGAGGCAGGCAGAAAGCTGCACTCAATAAGTATGGCTACCCGATCAGGCACAATCCACTTAAACCTATTAAGGGCTGGATTACTGGGGACATTGCCAAACATCAGAAGTTGGGTATAGGTAAGGTAACCCCCAGAAGTAAGGGAAGTTTTGGATTTACTCCTCTAGGAGAGAAGGGTTATAAAAGCTGTAGACCTCAAGACATATCAGCGGTACACAGAAAAGATGGATATATCTACAGGTTCTGCCAGAGCCTACCCGGAACTGCCTGGAAATGATGCTCCTAGATTTTCCTGATTGAGGGGTGTTCAGGATAAGTCATGACTTGCAGCAGTCAGCCCAATGCTTAAGTTTTCCTGGATTGTCGAGCTAACTGCTGATAGGTTCATAGCTAAATGCTCACATCACGAGATAGGATTATCTACAAGGTGAAGACTATAGACCCACGCAACTATGCCACGCACTCAACGCAACGATAACTTTATCGATAAAACCTTTACGGTGATGGCAGACATCCTCTTAAAGATTCTGCCTACTAATAAGCAAGCCAAGGAAGCTTTTGTCTATTACCGAGATGGTATGTCAGCTCAAGCGGATGGGGAATATGCTGAAGCTATGGATAATTACAAAAAAGCCTTGGAACTGGAGGAAGACCCCAACGACCGCAGCTTTATTATCTACAACATGGGGCTGATTCAAGCGAGTAATGGTGAGCATGAGCGTGCTTTAGAACTCTATCATCAGGCCCTTGATATCAACCCCCGTATGCCTCAGGCCCTTAATAATGTAGCCGTAATTTACCATTACCAAGGTGAACAGTCTAAGGAAGCTGGGGATAGTGAGGGGGCAGAAGCTTTGTATGACAAAGCGGCTGATTATTGGAAACGAGCTATTCGCCTTGCTCCTAATAACTACATTGAAGCCCAAAACTGGCTGAAAACTACAGGTCGTTCTACGATTGATGTTTACTTCTAGCGGCTAGCTTCTAGTTAATAAACTTGATAGTCTTGATAGTCTTTGATTTGGGCTAAGCCTTTACTGTTGAGTGTTGAGGAGTTCATTAGTAACCAAGAATATAATATAACTAAATTATGATTGACCGCGAACAAGTCCAAAAAGTTGCCAATCTTGCTCGTTTAGAACTGAAAGCAGAGGAAGAGGAGAAATTTGCAGCTCAGATGAGCAGTATTTTCGAATATTTTCAACAGCTTAGTGAATTAGATACTGAGGATGTGCCGCCGACTACACGGGCGATTGATATTAGTAATGTGACTCGACTGGATACTCTCAAACCCTATACTGACAGGGATTGTATGTTCAGGGAGGCTCCTGAGCAGGATGGTGATTTCTTCAAAGTGCCAAAAATTCTCACTGAAGGGTAACTGGGGTTGAAAGGGTTAACTAATAGTTGGTTGTTGACGGTTGAGGGTTGACGATTGAAGGCTAGTAGACAGTAAACTATCAAACCAAACCCTTAATTTTTAAATTAAACTATAAAAAATGAACCATTTTATGGTATGAAATTCCTCACCTTTGATTTCTGATCCTTCCTTAGACCCATGCATTCCCAAGTAGATTTCCAAGATGCCTTTGATGTGATTGTAGTTGGCGCGGGACACGCTGGTTGTGAAGCCGCCCTAGCTTCAGCACGGTTGGGCTGTCGTACTATCCTACTTACCCTCAACCTAGACAAAATTGCTTGGCAACCCTGTAACCCAGCAGTGGGAGCACCGGCCAAGTCTCAACTCACCCATGAGGTAGATGCTTTGGGTGGAGAAATTGGCAAAATGGCTGACCGTACCTACCTGCAAAAGCGCGTACTTAACTGTTCACGGGGACCAGCGGTTTGGGCTTTGCGAGCGCAGACGGATAAGCGAGAATATGCGGCTGTGATGAAGGAGATTGTAGAAAATCAAGAAAACTTGACTCTCCGGGAAGCCATGGTCACGGATTTGGTGCTGGGGTCTAATGATGAGGTGATAGGTGTCCAGACTTACTTCGGTGTAGCTTTGAGAGCATCGGCAGTAATCTTGACAACAGGCACTTTCCTGGGTGGACGGATCTGGGTGGGAAACAAGTCGATGTCAGCAGGACGGGCTGGGGAATTTGCGGCAATTGGCTTGACGGAAACCCTTAACCGCTTAGGCTTTGAAACGGGACGACTCAAGACGGGAACTCCCGCACGGGTAGATAAGCGATCCGTAGATTACAGCAACTTGGAACCTCAACCAGGGGATGAGAAGGTGCGCTGGTTTAGCTTTGACCCAGATGTGTGGGTGGAACGAGAGCAGATGTATTGCTATCTGACCCGCACGACTTCTGAGACTCATCGGTTGATTCGGGACAATCTTCATCTGTCCCCCATCTATGGAGGCTGGGTGGATGCTAAAGGACCCCGGTACTGCCCTAGTATTGAAGATAAAATTGTGCGCTTTGCTGATAAGGAAAGCCACCAGATTTTTATTGAACCAGAAGGACGAGATATTCCAGAACTCTATATCCAGGGATTTTCTACTGGATTACCAGAGATGTTGCAGTTGCAGCTATTGCGAACTCTTCCGGGATTAGAAAATTGTGCTATGCTACGTCCTGCTTATGCGGTTGAGTATGATTATTTACCAGCAACTCAGTGTTATCCGACACTGATGACTAAAAAAATTGAGGGATTGTTCTGCGCTGGACAAATTAATGGTACCACTGGCTACGAGGAAGCAGCAGCTCAGGGGATTGTAGCGGGAATTAATGCAGTGCGCTATGTCCGCCATCAGGAAATGGTGGTGTTTCCTAGGGAAGAAAGCTATATGGGTACATTAATTGACGATTTGTGTACCAAAGACCTGCGGGAACCTTACCGAATGCTGACTAGCCGTTCGGAGTATCGGTTACTATTGCGTTCCGATAACGCTGACCGCCGTATGACTCCTTTAGGACGGAAACTGGGTTTGATTGATGACCGTAGGTGGCAGCTTTATCAACAAAAACAGGCGAATATTACCACAGAAAAAGCCCGACTCCAGTCGGTGCGGATTAAGGCACATGATCAAATCGGAATTGCGATCGCATCCGATACCCAGCAAAAGATCAAAGGCTCGATTACCTTAGCTGAGTTACTACGTCGTCCTGGTTTCCACTATGTCAATCTAGACCAATATGGACTGGGTGACCCTAACCTGAATCAGTCGGAACGAGAAGGAGCAGAAATTGATCTAAAATATCAAGGTTATCTTAAGCGTCAGCAAAACCAAATTGACCAAGTTTCTCGGCAAGCTAATCGGCAGTTACCACCAGATTTGGATTATGCTGCTATTGAAACTCTATCCAAAGAGTCTCGTGAAAAGCTTAGCCAGGTCAAACCTATGACTATTGGTCAGGCATCAAGAGTTGGCGGGGTCAATCCAGCAGATATCAATGCGTTGCTGGTATATCTAGAGGTGCGGGAACGAAAGTTAAGTCCTGTTGTGGCTCCATAATCTTAGGGGCATCTGTTAGAGAACCCTAGATAATCTTCTCAAATAATTCATAGTCATAGTAACGAGAGATACCATCGATGTCTCAGGATGTGATTACCAAAGAAAAATCAACAGAGCGGTTGAACCCTCCCCTTCCCATTCAGCCATGGTCGGTAGATGCTGAAGCCGATAGGTTAATGGATGATTTATTTGGGGATCTGTACCAAATGATCGAGAACGGCAGCGAGTTGCCGACAGAACCCCCTGAGCCAGACTATGTCTCCTTGGAACCGATAGCAATCCAGAAAATTCCCATATCAGCGGCAATTATTCCCTTTCTGGAATCGCCACTCCCCTCAACACAGGAGTTAGCCGAAACCACATCAAGTGAGTTGCAAACGACAACGGCAGATACTAACTCTAGTATTGTCGCGGATAACTCTGGTCAGTTTTTAGACAAGCTCCTATGGGCTTTAGCCTTACTGTCCCTATCAGCAATCACAATAATGTGGCTGACTAGCCAAGGAAAGCTAACTTGGTCATGGTTGAACAACTTAGTGGCTTTAGTATCAGTTCAACAAGGCAAAGTATCAGAACCTGATGCCCAGTTTATTAACTATATGTTGCGATCGCTAGAAGTGATTGACCGCAAAGCACAAGCTATCAAAAAGACTGTGATCGCCCAATCATTACCAGACCCCACCCTTGCCAATCCTCCGGTAGCTCGTAACTCAGCAGCAACTGCACCACCAACTGCTGTCAAAGAACGTGTCTTAGAACGAGTTTATTATATTCCAATTGAAAAGCTTCCAACCCCTGATCCTGCCATAGCATCCTCAGCGCCAGTAAAACCATCCCCTCCTAGTACCCCTGAACTTACACCATCCCCATCACCAATCCCGAAACCTCCGTCAGCAACTGCTATAGAACCACCGCCACCAAATGTTCTAGAATCACCGCCACCAATTACTCTAGAATTACCGCCACCACCAACCCCAGACCCCCTGCCCACCGCTACTCTTGACCGACTCCCTGCCCCACCACCACCTCCAGCATCATCACCTGCCATCAAACATACCTTGGTGGGATTACTGGAGCTAGGAGAGCAATCTGCTGCTTTGTTTAAAATTGATGGTGTTACCCAACGGATTAAGCTGGGGGAAGCCATTGGTAATAGCGGTTGGACTCTAGTGTCTGTAGATAATCAGGAAGCAGTGATTCGACGCAATGGTGAAGTTCGTTCAATTTACGTTGGACAACATTTTTAGTTAGATGAAATACGGGTGATAAATCCCTGTATCTACTCCAAAAAAAACAGCCCTCACCCTCTGCCAAAATTAACAACAGGATGGCTCGGTTGCCAATTGCCAATGGTATTTTGTAGTGGGTTATATTATGTTTGCGATCGCATACCCGATTTGTGCGATCGCACAAAGCCCAATGGCCGGTTTCAAATTAACTATTATCAACTCACTATAGTTAGCATTCCTGTAGCTATTTCAGATAACCTGAGATATGTTGATATAACAGAGTGAAAGATATATGATCTAATAGGATCTAGGATAGTAGTGCAGTGGGACTATTTGAAGACCTGAATCGATTTCTAGAAAGTCGTCTAGAAGAATTTCTCCGCAACAATCCTCATCTAGAGCTACAGGCACTAGAGGAGCAGTTACGGGAGCAAGAAAAAGACACACTGCGACTAATTATTGACTTACAGCAACAGGAAAAGCGGTTGCAAGACCAAATTCTCGCCGTTGCCAAAGACATTCAACGTTGGCATGAGCGTATTAAAAAGGCTAAGTCCCACAACAGATTTGATTGGGCTCAAGCAGCTCAAGAGCGAGAAGCAGCTCTGTTACGTCAAGGCAATCAGCTTTGGGGCCAGATGGAAGGGGTTAAACAGCGCATTACTAAAGCCAAGGAACTCCAAGAACAGATTAAAAACCGTCGCGCTGAAGTGCAGGCTAAAGCTAGAGATACAGCAGCAGCTCGCGCAAGTGCTCAGCCGAAGGGGAACTCCCAGACATTTGCCTGGAATCAGACTACCAACAGTAACCAATACAATATTCCTTCTGGTGTAGACCCTTTAGAGCAACAGTTTCAAAGCTGGGAAATGGATGAAGAGTTGGAGCAAATGAAGCGGAATATGAACGGTTAATGTAAGCTATCAGCTATCAGCTATAGCAGCAATCTTAAATCAATTAAGAGAATGTTTGTTTCCTGTTCCCTACTCCCTGCTCCCTGCTCCCTGCTCCCTGTTCCCTGCTGACAGCTAACTGCTGAATGCTTAGATGAATTCTTCACTCATCCTTTTTTTTAAAAGGACGATTGATAATAAAAGAAATTGATTTTTGTGGGATAGGCAAGGTAGGAAATAAGGACTGCTTTGTAGGGTTTAAGTTAGCAGTATTGGTAAGGTCTTGGTCTTGGCTGTCTTGGCTTGGATTGGGATTAGATGAATCAGATGGGAAAGAAGGCTGGCGAAAAATCCAGCCTGGATGCTTGCCATAGTTAGAAGCGATCGCTAATAAGGCTCCTGCTAAGATAAACACTGGTAGTGGTAGAGTTACGTGTCTAACCCACTGGTAGATTTCCACCATCACAAAAAACACCAAAACGCTAGCTATCCAAATCTTTATAACTCTATCCGATACCATGCCAATCTTATGCTCTGATTCGGTTTGTTCCCTCTGAGGAAGCTGATGGAATTGGAGTCACGCAAACATTGTTTCCATCAGCTCCTGTAGACCATACTACACCTTGGCTGCTACTTTGGCTGGAGCGGATATCAAGGTTTCATAAGTTGACCGCATCTTCAGACCAACCAGAACCTGGAACAACCCAGAACCGTTGTTAGAGCCAGGATAATCGGTGTGCTTGAGCAATAACTCGGTCATCTCTCCATCGTACTTGGTTGAGGTATTGCTGAGGTGACTTTCGATGTAAATCATCTCGTTTAGGTTATCAAACTGACCATCTACCTCTAGTACAGAGACTTCGTTACCCATGTAGCTGTCTGGCCCATAGTACATTTTCAGACCAGGATAAGCACAGGTTAGCTTCCGACCACAAGGTCTCCAGTCGATGGTTGACCCTTCATCAAACAGATAAACTGGGTCGAAGTTTTCCACCCCTTCCTTCTGAACTAGGCGCACCCGCAGTAGATTGCTTTCCTTAGCTGCCTCTCCCTGAAGCAGCTGGGTGGGAAAGATTTGAATGACCACATCAGCGTATTGCTTCTGGACTTCAATGTAAGCTTCAAAGTCTGGACGTCTAGCTTCAATGGACGCTAGGATATCCTCATAACGATGGCCCCGTTCTGCCATATCCCGCTGGATTTTCCATTGGATTTTGACTTCATCGCTAATGTCTAGGTAAACGCCGAAGTCAACCAGCTCACGCACCCGCTCATCATAAAGAGGGTGCAGACCTTCAATGACTATGACTTTATTAGGCTCAACCCGCTCTGGTGGATCAATTTCACCGGTCTCATGGTTGTAGATAGGTTTGTCTATGACCCCACCTTCTTTGAGCGTTTTGATTTGCTCATACATCAAGTCAAAGTTATTGGCCTTAGGATTAAGGGCAGTAACTTTTTTTTCTTTGCGCTGTTTGCGATCCAGACTGTGATAGTCATCCAGACAAATCACCGTCATGAACTCCTTGCCAAATAGATCGGTCAAACGCTTCAGAAACGTTGATTTACCGCATCCTGAGTCTCCAGCAACTCCTATAACTACCACCCTCTCCAGATCTGTGGTCATATCTTCCCTCTAACGTAAAACATATTCTCAAATCAGTTTTCAGTAAGCCAAAGCCCAAGCCTGGGAGCAATCTGACACACGCTTATAGTGGTGCTTGATAACATGCCACCATAAATCCACTCGCTTAAGTACTAACCACTAGGGAAGACCAAAGCCAAGCTCTGCTTAAGTATTTACTACTAGCTGCTCATAGTGGATTCTACCAAAACCAGATTGCTTATACAAGGCTGATTGTCAGTAGCATTACCTCGCTTAGTACTTATGCTAAGGTTTGTTGGGCATTTTTTAAAGAAAAAATTAAATTGACTCAGGATTTACAGTTTTTGAGTTACTCATCATGTAGCTTGGGAGTAGTGCCTAGCAGTGCCTCTACACTAATTCTCTCCCTGATAAACCAAAACATTACTGGGCATAGCTTTACAATGTTACGCTAATAAGGCATTATTCGGGGTTATTACTAGCTAGCCGCTCACCCATCGACCGTGAGTCCGTTTGTGGTGCCAAGGCAAGTCTTAGCAATACATAGTTAGCAATACATAGTCAGTTTGGTTTGGAGCAATAGAAGCAATGTCTAGTCCTAGCGAGTCTACTAATTCCAGCACTGTTACAGAATTTGGTAGTCGCACTTACCTTTATGAGGTAGTCGGTCTTCGTCAAAATGGACCGATTCGCCAGAGTGGCACCGTTTTGTTGACGGTGCCCTATAACCGCATGAAGCAGGAAATGCAGCGGATTGCTCGCATGGGAGGGAAGATTGTCAGCATTAAACCTCTATCCAGTAGTGCTGCTAATGGGTCAGTGGCCCAAACACAACCAACCCAGTCAGAAAACACAACTAAGCCTATGACTCAAGCAAAAGCCAAAAAGGCAAAAGATGGTATCCCTGTCAATACCTATCGACCCAAAAACCCCTTCATTGGTAAGTGTATATCAAACGAACAACTAGTCCGGGAAGGGGGTATTGGTAATTGCCGTCACCTCAAATTTGACCTTTCTGGAAGTGAGCTGCGCTATCTCGAAGGTCAAAGTATTGGGATTATTCCCGATGGTACTGATGACAAAGGCAAACCCCACAAGCTTCGTCTGTACTCCATTGCTTCTACTCGTCACGGCGATGACCTGGATGATAAGACAGTATCCCTGTGTGTCAGACAGCTGCAGTACAAACATCCTGAAACTGGGGAGACCGTAAACGGTGTCTGCTCTACTTTCCTTTGCACTATGAATCCAGGGGATGATGTCAAAATCACTGGACCGGTGGGTAAGGAGATGTTGCTGCCATCAGACCCCAATGCCAATATCATCATGATGGCAACGGGAACTGGTATTGCACCATTCCGCGCTTTCCTATGGCGGATGTTTAAGGAGCAGCACGAAGATTACAAGTTCAAGGGCTTGGCTTGGCTGATCTTTGGTATTTCTACTACCCCTAACATCCTTTACAAAGATGATTTAGAAGCAATGCAGCAGAATAACCCAGATAACTTCCGCCTCACCTATGCCATTAGCCGTGAGCAGAAGAATGCTGAAGGGGGCAAGATGTATATCCAGCACAGGGTGGCGGAACATGCTGACGAGTTGTGGAAGCTGATGCAGCAACCCAACACCCATACCTACATCTGCGGATTAAAAGGTATGGAAGGTGGTATTGATGAGGCTTTGACCGCTGCAGCGGCTAAGGAGGATGTAGATTGGACTACATACCGACAGCAAATGAAGAAAGCACATCGCTGGCACGTTGAAACCTACTAGGTTACGGCTGGTATAAAGTAAATCCTCCAAAAGGAGGATTTAGATAAAACTAGCGCGTCTGTTTATTTTGGCCATAGGGCTGATTGAAACAGATGCGCTACTGTTTTTTTGAGCTTATTCTATAGGGCTGCATCGCTTTTTTACTCTTCGCTCAAAATTCTAGTAAGGGCAACCGAACCACCTTAGCCTGAATAGTCCCAATCCCATACTGCCAAGTTAAAGAAGGAACCAAATTAACCCCTGGGCTTTAACAGACGAATAAAACCAGCCTGTTCAAAATGTTGGTCTGACGTAAATGCCGTCGTTATCCCCTCCCGCTCCATAATCACAAAACTAATACAATCAGTTAATCCCCAATCCTTATCCAAACGCTGACAATAAAGCTGCCAACCCGCATCAAAAAGAGCTTGACTAACCTCAATCACTCGCAAACCTGCCAAACCCTTGAGGCGATTGAGCAAATTAATAGTCTGGGGACGAAAGCGTACAGAAGTTAAAGCATCAGCCACTTCCAAAAGCACAAAATAACTAGTTACCAAACGATAATTATCTTGCTCCAACCTCACCCTTACCTGTTTAGCAATGCGGTGAAAATCATCATCCACATTCACCAAAGCAATCCACGCCGCCGTATCCACAAAAACTGTCCTCACGACTATTCCACCCCTCGCTTCTCCCCACCGTGGGCATAATGGTCATGTTGATAAGATAAATCAGCAATTCCCGTGCTAACTTGGCTTTCTGCGATAATTTCATCAAAATCAGCCCAAAAATCCCCCTGTTTCTGCTCCAATGCCTTGAGAATCAGCGCAGCAATGCTATTTTGTTCCGACTCTGGCAACTGTCTCACCTGGGAGATGGCTTGCTCCAACAAATCTGTCATGGTTATCTGTCCCTAAACACCTTATTGAGATCATGACATCAACAAGCCTATTCCAACTGTAACTGATAACTGCTTTTCATAAAAATCTACCCCATCCTCCCTACACCTCCCACATCTCCCACCCTCCTGGGAAACACCATTACAAGCCTTGCTATCACTCCCTTGCTCACAGAATGAGAGTTATGTTAAATTTAGTTAAAATAACGTTACAATAACTTGTGTTATCACCAGTTATGTGGCAATACCCCTCATGGGTATTGACCAAAAATACAAACATACTATAAGCAAACGGTTTTAGGGTATTGAATGGATATTTGATCTTGATTTGCTTTGTAATCAGATCCTCCCTCACAGGGTGATACCAGCATTCGTTACCAATAATAGAGGCGAATAAGACATGAAATTTTCTTGGAGAATACTCCTACTCTGGACATTACCTGCCCTAGTCATTGGTTTTTTCTTTTGGCAGGGAACATTTGCCAGTACTACCGGGAATATGGGTAGTAATACCGCCAGTACTCGCATGACCTATGGCCGCTTCTTGGACTATATTGATTCCGGTAGAGTCACTAGTGTTGACCTCTATGATAGTGGTCGCACAGCGATTGTAGAAGCTGTGGATGTGGATCTTGATAACCGCTTACAGCGGCTGCGAGTAGATCTGCCCATTAGTGCGCCGGAACTGATTTCTAAGCTCAGAGAGTCTAATATTGCTCTGACTTCCCATCCCGCTCGCAATGATGGGGCAATTTGGGGACTGCTGGGGAATTTAATTTTTCCAATTCTCTTGATTGCGGGATTATTTTTCCTATTCCGTCGCTCCAGCAACATGAATGGTGGTCCTGGTCAAGCGATGAATTTCGGGAAATCCCGGGCGCGGTTCATGATGGAAGCCAAAACTGGGGTCCTGTTTGATGATGTGGCCGGTATCGAAGAAGCGAAAGAGGAACTCGAAGAAGTAGTTACCTTCCTCAAGCAACCGGAACGGTTTACCGCAGTCGGAGCACGAATACCAAAAGGGGTGCTGCTGGTCGGTCCTCCTGGAACTGGTAAAACCCTCTTAGCAAAAGCGATCGCTGGTGAAGCAGGAGTGCCTTTCTTTAGTATCTCTGGTTCCGAATTCGTGGAAATGTTCGTGGGTGTTGGTGCCTCTAGGGTTCGTGACTTGTTCAAGAAAGCTAAGGAAAATGCCCCTTGCTTGATATTTATCGATGAAATTGATGCGGTAGGACGGCAACGGGGAGCTGGAATTGGTGGTGGTAACGATGAACGGGAGCAAACCCTAAACCAATTGCTGACGGAAATGGACGGGTTTGAAGGAAACACCGGCATTATCGTGATTGCGGCTACTAACCGTGCGGATGTGCTAGATACAGCTCTGTTACGTCCCGGACGCTTTGACCGCCAGGTGATGGTAGATCCCCCAGACCTGAAAGGGCGGGTTAAGATTTTGGAAGTCCATGCTCGGGATAAAAAACTGGCTTCAGAAATTTCCATCGAAGTGATCGCAAGACGGACTCCTGGATTCACTGGTGCTGATTTATCCAACCTCCTCAATGAAGCCGCTATCCTGACTGCTCGCCGTCGCAAAGAAGCGATTACAATGCTGGAAATCAATGATGCGGTTGACCGGGTAGTGGCTGGGATGGAAGGTACTCCCCTGGTAGATAGCAAGAACAAGCGATTGATTGCTTATCATGAAATTGGTCACGCTATTATTGGTACCCTAGTCAAGGATCACGACCCCGTACAGAAAGTTACCCTGATTCCCCGAGGACAAGCTCAAGGTCTAACCTGGTTTACTCCTAGTGAAGAACAAGGTTTAATTACCAGAGCTCAGCTTTTGGCTCGGATTACTGGAGCGTTAGGGGGTCGAGCTGCCGAAGAAGAAGTATTCGGTCATGCTGAAGTCACTACTGGTGCCGGTGGTGATTTGCAGCAGTTGACTGGGATCGCACGGCAAATGGTAACTCGCTACGGCATGAGTGACTTAGGTTCTCTGTCCTTGGAAAGCCAAGAGGGAGAAGTCTTTCTCGGTGCGGGATTAATGTCTAGGGCAGAGTACTCTGAAGAGGTTGCTGCTCGGATTGATCAGCAAGTTCGTCAAATTGTAGAACATTGCCATCAAGAAGCACGAGATATCATTCGGCAGAATCGAGATGCGGTTGACCGATTGGTGGATCTGTTGATTGAGAAGGAAACTATTGATGGTGATGAGTTCCGTCAAATTGTGGCTGAGTACACGGATGTGCCTGAGAAGCCACAGTATGTACCTCAGTTATAAGGGCTTGTTGAGGGTTGAAGGTTGTTCGCGTAGCGTGGCCGAAAGGCCAAGGTTGTTCGCGTAGCGTGGCCGAAAGGCCAAGGTTGTTCGCGTAGCGTGGCCGAAAGGCCAAGGTTGAATGTTGAAGGTTGTTCGCGTAGCGTGGCCGAAAGGCCAAGGTTTAATGTTGTTCGCGTAGCGTGGCCGAAAGGCCAAGGTTTGAGGTTAGTGGACAGTAGGCAAAAGTATCACAAAGCTTGGCCATTGCCTCAAGTAATTTGCTATACTTTAACTATGAAATTAGTGCAATGACCTTGTCTCAATTCAATAAATTTCCCGAAAACCAAGGGTTTTGTAGTGAGATTGGATCTGGTTTACGCACTTTTATGATGGCGCACAGTGAGGCGAGCAATCCCTCGCCTCACTGTGCTTTGGGAGATACCCCCTGGCTGAGCAATCAGCTTGCATTGGCGGGCTAAAGTTTATCTTGGTAGACTTTGGTAGCTAAAAAGTATCGGTTACAGCAAAATTTAATCGGTAGTTGAGTGGGCATCGAACCCATACAACTACCTACTATCAATCCCCGGCTTGTTCACAAGTCGGGGATTGTTGTAATTTTGTTCATTGAATATAGCGGTTTTCTTGAGCAATCAAGTATAGCGAATTTTCTTCCCCTTGCTCCCTACTCCCTACTCCCTACTCCCTACTCCCTACTCCCTACTCCCTGTTCCCTATTCCCTTTACTAAACTATCTCACCCAATTGAAAACCGCTATATTGATTAATCCAAATATGGCAAAATGACTTGAAACTTTGTTCCCACGCCAACTTCGCTGTCCACGTTAATCTTACCCCGATGCAATTCAACACATTTTTTAGCAATAGCCAGACCTAATCCTGTTCCTTTTATAGCACCAACATTAGTGGCTCGATAGAAAGAGTCAAACACTCGTTGCTTTTCTTTTGCTGGAATACCAATCCCTGAATCCCGAATAGTTAAAATAGCTTCTTCTGGCTGACAAAATACGTCAAACTTAATGATGCCTCCTTGGGGAGAATATTTAACCGCATTAGAGAGTATATTAGTCAAAATTTGTCCAACTAGCTGTTCATCTAAATTAACTTTACTAGAATTACTATGACTAGAAAAATCAATTTTAGAGTCACTATTTAAAGTAACCTGTAAATTATTAATAATTTTTTGGCATAGTTTATCTAGATTCAAGTATTCAGGATGACAATCAAGTTCCCCTGATTCAGTTTTATCTAGGAAGATCACATTGCTCAGGAGTTGGTTCATGTGTTCAACCGCCCATCCAATTTGTTGAAAATGTTTCAGTTTTTTATCGTCTGACAGTTTCTCACTGTACTTAGCTAGCAATTCAGTAGAGGATTGAATCATCGTCAGTGGAGTACGAAACTCATGAGATATCGTACTAATAACCCGAGATTTAAGTTCACTCAGTTCTTTTTCCTGCTCTAGAGATTTGCGAATGATTTCTGAGCGACGTTCTCGTTCTTGGATATCCGCTTCCAATTTTATTTTATCTTTTTCTAAAGCTTGAGCTTTTCTAAGTTCAGTGGTGTCTTGTAGCATACCAGAAAAACCGGTAACTACACCATCAATTATCAAGCTTGACTGAATATTAATCTCCCCCCAGCTGCACTTCCCTGTTTTGGTAACATATCTTATTTCATGTTTAAAGGAATCCTTTTCACCGTTGACTAGAGACTCCCACAATTGTTGATAACGTTCCTGATCATCAGGATCAATAAATTTTAGACAATTTTTACCTAGACTTTCTTCTACAGTAAAGCCAGTGAAAGTAGTCCAGGCGGAATTGAGAAATATCCAGTGTCCAGTGGCATCGATTTGAAAAAACACTTCTTTAACACTTTCTACGACAGAACGATATTGTTTCTCCCTCTCCCGTAAGGTTTTTTCGGCTCGATTAGCTTCGATAAGACGACGGACACGCTGCCTTAGCACTGATGGTTGGATGGGTTTAGTTATATAATCCGTTGCTCCGACTTGAAATGCCCAATCAACGGAAGCTTGGTCATTAAGTCCAGTAATCATTAATACTGGTGTTGATTCATTTTTAAGTAGCTTTTGCATTTGGGAGCAACACATAAACCCATCCATCACTGGCATCATAGCATCCAGCAATACTATATCCGGTTTTAGCTCAGTATAAGCTGCCAGACACTGCTCGCCATCTCCTACATCTTCGACGTTATATCCCTCATTTTCCATAAGTTTACACAGCATTGTCCGGGTTGGGATATCATCATCTGCGACCAGGATTATAGGAGCATGGTTTTGTTCAGTATTCATCATAGTTAAGTTACTTAGTTTATACTGTTAATTTTCAATAGTTAAATTTTGTTAAAATTACGTTACATTTTTTTATTTTTTTTTAGGGATAGATAATAATTTTAATATATTTTTAATCAGATTTTTTATACTAACTTACTAACCTAAAGTACTTGTAAATACCTTGATAAAACTTGCTATAGTTGTAAACCTTAGGACAGGAATTTTGCCTGCACGAGCATGATGCTAACAGGAAAAATTTATTTGACGAATCAAATCGGATGGTAGTTTGAGAAGGTTTAAAAGTCCCCTGCTTTATCTTCCTGGATCATCTCTAGTTGCTAAAACCGTATTTTTGGGGATTTTTTTGAGCTTGTAGTCAATTAAGATCTAGCAGAAATTACTCAAAGTGTTGACTATTTACTTTTGACTGTTAACTGTTGACTAGCAATAGTCAACTTAAGCCAATGCATAGCCCTACCCAAATTCTGGTAAGGCACACACCAAATTTCTTTCCTCTGGTCTGCTTCTTCTCACTCTGCCCCTCTGACCCTAAAAAAAAAGAAGAGAGTCACTACTGCGGCTCTCTTAATCATCAGGGTGCATCTACTGATCTAAATATAACACCAATAATGAGGGGTGCAACCCCTCACCCAAAAAAAATAACAAAATGTTATTTTAGATACCGTCTTCAGGAGTTAACTGGAAACGGATGGGTTAACCCATGTAACGGATATAACGGAAGATGATATGGTTCTACAAAGACTCAAGTTGTGGTCAAGACGTCAAACTTTGCAATGGCTAATCTTCGTATCCAGCAGCGTTATCCTGGGGGCATGTACTCCCCCAAAGCAAACATCTTCTGGGAATGACTTGGGTGATTCTAAGCCCAGCCCATCGATGTCTTTGTCTCTAGGGGTGACCACTTGGATTGGTTTAACTCCTCTTTTGATTGCGCTCAAAAAAGGCTTCTTTGAGGAACTGGGGCTAAGGGTTGACCTGAAAACCTTTGGGTATAATCCCGATTATATCTCTGCCTTTTTAGCAGGAAAACTGGATGCTATTGCCCCTGTAACCTCTGAAGCAGTCTTATTGGCAACTAAGGGCAAAGACTATCGCATTGTTTTGGTAGAGGATAACTCCGTTGGTGGGGATGGCATCTTAGCCCGCAACAGTATTAGTAGCATTAAGGACTTTAAGGGCAAGAAGATTGCTGTTGAAAAAGGGGCAGTTAGCCATTTCTTTCTACTAAAAGTACTCACAGCAGTTGGGTTGAGTGAAGCTGATGTTACTTTGGTGAACGTGGATCCAGCGGGAGCAGCAGCAGCTTACCAAGTGGGAAATGTGGACATTGCTGTTACCTATGCACCATTCCTAAAACAGGCTAACTTGGCTCAACCTGATGGACGCATTATCTACGACTCGTCCCAAATACCGACAGCGATTACGGATGTTTATCTGTTTGCCACTGAGTATATCGAAGCCAACCCGGAGGCGGTGGAAGCCTTTGTCAAAGGGGTTTTCAAAGGACTAGGGTTTCTCAATCAATATCCATCGGAAGGGTTAGCGATCGCAGCGAAGGAGTTGAAAATTGAGCCGGATGCCCTAGCTGCTGATCTAAAAGGGATTAGTCTCCCAGATGCTCGTGCCAATCTGGAGATGCTAGGAAATAAGCAGAGTGATTCCTACTTACTGGAGCCCTTGATGGATGTGGCGAGGTTTTTGGCAAAGCAAGGCAAGATTGATACTATTCCTGAGATGGAGCAATTCCTGGAACCCAAATTTGTTAAAGCCGCTTTAGAAGCATTTTAGTTCATGTAGGGTGGGCAGTGCACCAGACAGATAATGAAGCTTGCAAAGCGCGTTGGTAGGCACTGCCCACCCTACGATTAATGACAATGGTGCAAGATCTCAGTCAAAGCCGCTTTAGAAACATTACACATTACCTAAATTTGCTGTCACTTAAGACCCCTGTGCCACAACCTATATCTTCTCCCCGCAAACGTTACCTACGACCATCCGTATTTTGGAGTATCCGTCAGGGCTTTCCTGGCTGGCTCAGTGTCCTGCTCACCATCATTGCCTTAGTAGTACCCCTGCTAGTTTGGATCTTCCTCAGCTATCAAGAATTAGTAGACCCAAGATTCCTGCCAAGTCCGATGGTTGTCCTGAAAGCTGGCTGGAAAATGTTGACAGAAGAGGAATTACTGACTGATATTATCGCCAGTTTCACCCGTGTGCTAGTTGGTTTTCTGTTTGCGGCAGTAGTTGGTATTCCCATTGGCATTGCCATGGGGACATTTTACAGCATGGAGAGCCTGTTTGGTACGATTGTCGGTATTGTACGCTATATGCCAGTGGCGGCGTTTATGCCCCTAATTGTTCTATGGGCAGGGTTAGGTGAAACCGCAAAGATCATAATTATTTTCTTGGGAATTGTGTTCTACAACGCGATAATGATTGCTGATGCTGTCAAGTTTATCCCTGATGAAATGCTTAATGTAGCTTACACCTTGGGGGCGAATCGGGTTGATGTATTATTTCGAGTGATTCTACCAGCAACTCTACCAAATATTATTGATACGATGCGAGTTAATGTTGCTGGTGCCTGGAATTTTCTGGTGATTGCGGAATTAATTGCTGCTGAAAATGGTTTGGGCTTCAAGATTATCTATTTTCAACGATTCCTAGAGACAGATAAAGTGCTCTTTTGTATTTTAGTGATTGGACTCATTGGGTTCATGCTGGATTTTGGGTTTAGGTTGCTTTTCCGCTTAACTGTTCCTTGGTCGGAGCAATTTGTTGAGCGTTAAAGGTTTAAGAAGGTTTAAGACGGTTGAAGGTTGAAGGTTGAAGGTTTAAGAAGGTTAAAGGTTGAAGGTTTAAGGTTTAAGGTTTAAGGTTTAATAAGGTTGACTGTTTAAGGTTTAATAAGGTTTAAGGTTTAAGGTTTAAGGTTTAAGGGTTAATAAGGTTGAAGGTTTAAGGTTTAATAAAGTTGAAGGTTTAAGGTTTAATAAAGTTGAAGGATAAGTATTCAGCTGATAGCTGATAGCTGTTCGCGTAGCGTGCGCGTAGCGCTTAAGCTGATAGCTGATAGCTGTTCGCGTAGCGTGCGCGTAGCGCTTAAGCTGATAGCTGACAAGGTTATTATGTTCAAGGTTATTTGAAAATGACCAATAATCACAATTTGCCTAAGCTACAGGTGTGCAATCTTTCCAAAAGTTTTCGGCACCGACGGGAAGAATTGGTAGTGCTAAAGGATATTAATCTCGATCTTGAAGCCAATGAATTTGTCTGTATAGTTGGACCATCTGGCTGCGGCAAATCAACCTTGCTCAACATTATCGCTGGACTAGTTCCTCCTTCCAAAGGACATGTAAAGGTAGATGGTGAGGTGGTTTTAGGTCCTGGTCGGGATCGGGGCATGGTTTTCCAGAACTATACTCTATTTCCCTGGCTAACGATTGCTGATAATATCGGTTTTGGTCTGAGGTTACAACGATTGCCTAAGGGGGAATCCCAAGAACGGATTGCTTACTATTTGGATGTAATCGGTCTCAGCCGCTTTGCTAATGCCTACCCCAAACAGCTGTCAGGGGGGATGAAACAGCGGGTTGCGATCGCACGAGCGTTGGCTAATGAACCGGAAGTGCTGTTGATGGATGAGCCCTTTGGAGCCTTAGATGCCCAAACTAAGGAGGAATTGCAGGAATTCTTCCTAGGACTTTGGCAGAAGACCCATATTACCGTTTTGATGATTACCCATGATGTGGAAGAAGCGGTGTTCTTATCCGAGGGTATCTATGTGATGGGAGCTCATCCAGGTTGTATCCGGGATAAGATTATGATTGATTTACCCGCTGTTCGTACTCTGGATACAAAGCTAACGTTGGAATTTGTGGAATTGAAACGGCAGGTAATTCAGGCTTTGCGCATTTGATCATGGTTATTAATTGGAGATAGTGGCTATTTTATTAACTCTTTCATAGTCTTTATTAAGATTAGAATAGTTGTCCAATTTCTCTCCAGAAAGCCAGGTTTTGACGATATCTACGACTTCTGCTGTAGCCTCGACTGTAATGCGAGCAACAGCGTTATCCCATTCCCTTTCATCCTGCCAGTCTTCTAAATCAATTGCTATTCCATCACCATCTGTGTCAATCCAAATGTGTCTTTCTGGATAATTTAGGCTTTGGAAAGATAAGGTAGATAGACAGGCTTCAGCACGATCTGTTTCATAGGCTATTGGGATGATATCCCCAATCATTTGCCTAAGAGTTTCGGTAATATCATCCTTTGGATCAGTTCTCAAAGTCATCAGGTTACCTCATTTTTTTAATTTTTCTCTGTTATCTGTCAGTAGCTTGCGAATGTTTATCCCTGCTACTCTTCCAGCTTTAAGAGCTTCTTCAACTGTCATGGTTTTTGCTTCATCAGGAAGAACTTGGTTAATATTAGCTCTTCGGAATCTAGCAATATACTCTTGGACAGTGAGAAAGCGATTTTTGTAAAGCTGGCCAGTTATAGGTGAGTTGAGATTACCAAGTTTACATTGTTTAGCCCAATCCTCAAATTCTTTCTCTGGTTGTTCAACTGCCACTGGGCAAGGATTACTATAGAAGTATACAATATCAATTATATACCGATTCAGCTCTTCCGTAAATCAAGATGCTAAATACTGCACTAAATATAGGATAGTAGTTGTTATGGTTTTTGCTTCTATTATCGATTACCCAAGACTAATTATTACTCTTGGGTAATCGATAGTATCACGTTAAGCGATCGCATTGTAAGCGAACAGCTAATGCGCTACTTGAGGTGCCAAAAGCCAACGGCTGACCGCTGACCACTGACCGCTGACCGCTGACCGCTGATAGCTGAATGCTTACTAGAAGGTTAAGCGATCGCATTCACAAAATTCTGATAAGTGCTCTCAACCTTCTGGGATTGGGAGGCGACATCAGCCTCTAACTGTTTCAACCGAGCTAATTCTTGCTCCCGATTAATTTCATGAGATTCTTTTTGTTTCATTAAATTATCTAATTCCCCTTTGCGAGCCTTAATATCATCATCCATCCGCTCAGTTACTTCCTGCTCATACACATCAAAACATTCTTTGATAGCATCATAAATTGGTTGCCATTGCTCTTGTGCTACCTCAGGCAAATATTTAACCAACTCTTTTCTAGCTGCTTTCACCAATTCCTTACGAGCTTGATCGGCTTGCACGACTCCAACCCCTAATCCTAATAAGGCTAGACCCACTGGTCCGAGAGCAATCCCAGAAACATAGGTAATGATGCTACCAATTCCCATGACTGTGATGAAATTCAGTACAATATTTTTCCAATCGAAACCAGCTCCAGCCATGGCGACTCCTGCTAGATTACCTCTAGCTAAGGAAAATAATCCTGCTGCCCATTTTGCCCAAGCGGGAGCGTTATCTTCTGTGGTGTAGCTACTCACCGGTCTTACGGTTTGTCCGGTTAACTTTTGATTAATTTTATCCGTGACTTTAGTATAGGAAGCCCCGTAGGTTACCGCACTGCGAGATAGCTGTTCAAAGGCAGCATCCATTTCTTTTTCAGCCGTTTTACTCCACTCTGACAATTTATCATTAATATACCGTTCAAATCCCTGTCTCAACTCTGATTCAAAGGCTTCTCGTTTGCCTGTACTCAAGAAATCCATAAATCGGAGTTCAGGTTGATAGTGTAAAAAATCCGACTCAAAGGTATTGCCTAAATTTAAAACATAGGTACGAAAGGAATCTGCGATCGCTTTCGCTTTACTATCCCGAACAGTTTTAATTTCATCCTTGAATTGCTCACCAATATCCTTGAGTTTATTAAATTCTGGTTCAACGGAATTAATCCGTTCTTTTAACTCATTTAAATCTTGCTCTAGCAAGGGGATGCGACGTTCAATAGCTTCATGAACATGGTTACTACCTTGACGGGCTAAGGTTCTCGCTTGTCGTAATTCAGAAATTGCTCGTTCCTTCGTTAAAAATGTATTGAGTGCTCCCATAAACTCTGGAAACCCTGTGCCATCAAGAGACACGTCTGGATTTTTCACTCGCTTGCGCAGGGCATTAATTGCTGATATTTCAAACACTCGTTCATCATAGATATCATAGCCATCTACCTGACAATAGTCTGCCAAGTTAGCCTGAAATACTCGCCTTAGTCTATCTTCAGCTTCTTCTAATTCTTCTGTATCATCGGGGTCAATCAAACTTTCCCGAATCTGGTCCCAAGCATTAATTAGAAAGAAAACCGTTAATCCCCGGTCTTTTAGATAATTTTCTAGATAACGACGTTCCCCTAAAGTACAGGGCTGAGTTGCTCTGAGCACAAACAGGATAGCGTGACAATTATTAATATAACCGAGGGATAACTCATTGCGCGCTTCCGTATCATTTAGTCCTGGACTATCTACAATTTCAATCCCTTTTTCTAGCAACGGTAAGGGATACTCCACCACAGCATGACTAACATTCGGAAACGCTAGCTTCTTCTGTTGTTCAAGTCGCTTCGCTTCAGCTGGATCGATGGTATAGCGATGCTTAAAGGATTTAAAATCAATTTCTTCTGGTGGTGTATCATCATTAAAGTACACTGTCACCTTCTTTTGAGCACCATAGCGTAAAACTGTCAATAAAGCTGTGCAAGGATTGACATCACTGGGCAGTAAATTCTCACCAATTAAAGCATTGAGAAATGTACTTTTTCCCCGCTTCATATCCCCTAACACTAGTAGTCGGAATCGCCCCTGCTGTAAATTTTTACTAGCTTTAGAGATATCTTCAATATCTCTATCCAAGCCTAATTTACCAGAATTTTGCTCCCCTGCGGATTCCGATTGTTCCAGTATATTACTGATTTGATTTAAATAACCAGCTATTTCACCACGCACCGTGGCAACTCGATCGAGATCATTGAGAAAATTTGTGGTTTCGATTTTAGTACTCATAGTTCTAGTATTTCTATTTGAGATGTAAAGATAGGGTTGATAGACAAAGGGAACAGGGAACAGGGAACAGGGAACAGGGAACAGGGAACAGGGAACAGTAGTCAAGAGATGCGAGTAGTTTTTGGTGTTATGCTCAATTAGCATTCGTTTTTTATAAATGCTATAGTTTGATCTTAGCTAATTAATGGTTTCAACACTTCCTACTCCCTACTCCCTAGGGGAGCATGTAAGTTTTTTTTAATCCCTGATTTAGATCCCCCTAAATCCCCCTTAATAAGGGGGACTTTTTAATCTAAAGGGGGACTTTTTAATCTAATTCCCCCCTTTTTTAAGGGGGGTTAGGGGGGATCTATATACCTAATTATAAAGGTGATCTACTCCCTACTCCCTACTCCCTAATCCCTTCAATGCTTACATTGGAGCTGCTAGCAAGTAGCCATAAACGGATTCAATACCATTAACCTTAGACAAAACCTCAGCATCCAAACTTCTTAGACGCTTTAACTCAGTCTCGCGATTCACTTGATTAGATTCTTTTTGCTCTACCAAATTATCCAACTCATCCTTCCGGGATTTAATGTCATCATTTAATCGTTTAATTACCTGGCGTTCATAATCATCAAAACACTCGTTGACCGCATCATGAATTGGTTGCCATTGCTCCTCAGCCAACTGGGGCAAATATTTCACCAACTCTTTCTTAGTAGCTTGAATTAATTGTTTGCGAGCTTGATCGGCTTGGAAAGCACCAACCCCTAGACCCATCAGAGCCACACCTATTGGTCCTATAAATGGTGTTGTTGTAAAAATCAATAAAAAGGCAGTAATTCCCCACACGGCTAACCAATTGACCAGAATATTTTTCCAATCAAACCCAGCACCAGCTAGAAACACACCAGCAACATTACCTGAAGCCAAGGATAAAAATCCCATCGCCCAACTAGCCCAGGCTGGTGAAGTGTCTGCTGAATCCATAGTGGTATTCGCGTAAACCTTTTTCCCAATCAACTTTTCAGTCATGGCATCGGCTATCTTACCATAGATTGCACCATAATTAGCGGCACTCCTAGCTAGTTCTAAAAACGCTTCACTTATGTCTTGCTCAGCGGTGACTTCCCAAGCCGAAATCTTTTCGTTAATGTACCGTTCAAAGGCTCGCTTAAATGCTGCATTAAACTCATCCCGTTTCCCCTGTCGCAGGAAATCCAGAAAGCCTAAATCTGGCTGATAGCGGACAAAGTCTGATTCAAAGGTATTGCCTAAATTTAAAATATAGTCCCGAAAGGAATTAGCGACAGCTTTTGCTGTACGGTTACGGGTAATTCGGATTTCTTCCTGAAATTGATCACGAATTTCCGTCAGTTTCTCAAATTCCGGTGCGACTTCACTAATCTGCTGTTTCAACTGATTAACATCCTGATCCAGCAATGGAATCCGCCGTTCAATTGCTTCATGGACATGGTTATAGACTTGCTGGGCTAGGATTTTAGCTTGGCGCATTTCTGCGATCGCACGTTCTTTGGTTAAAAATGAATTAAGTGCTGCCATCAATTCAGGAAATCCCGTTCCTTCAAGAGAATCCTCAGAATTTTTAACCCGCCGACGCAACGCCATCAATGAAGAGATTTCAAAGACTCGTTTCTGATAAGTCTGTGCTTCTACCTGAAAATAATCCATCAGGTTAGCTTGGAAGACTTGACGGAGTTTTTCCTCAGCTGCTGCCAGTTCTTCGGAGTCTTCCGGGTCAATCAATCCCTTACGAATCTCATCCCAAGCGTTGATTAAAAAGAAAACTGTTAATCCCCGACCTTTAAGATAATTTTCGATATAACGACGTTCTTCTAGAGTACAGGGCTGAGTTGCTTTGAGGACAAACAGGATAGCGTGACAATTATTAATGTAACTGAGGGATAACTCATTGCGCGCTTCCGTATCATTCAGTCCTGGACTATCTACAATTTCAATCCCTTTTTCTAGCAACGGTAAGGGATATTGCACCACGGCATGACTAACATTGGGAAACGCTAGCTTCTCCTCTTGTTGTAGTCGCTTGGCTTGATCTGGGTCGATGGTATAGCGATGCTTAAAACTTTCTAAATCAATTTCTTGGGGTAGTGTCTCATCATTAAAGTACACTGTAACTTTCTTTTGAGCACCATAGCGTAAAACTGTCAGCAAAGCTGTACAAGGATTGACATCACTGGGCAGTAAGTTCTCACCAATTAAGGCATTGAGGAATGTACTTTTTCCCCGCTTCATATCCCCTAACACTAGTAGTCGGAATCGCCCCTGCTGTAAATTTTTACTGACTTTATAGATATCTTCAATATCTCTCTCTAAGCCTAATTTACCGGAATTATGCTCCCCTGCGGATTCCGATTGCTCAAGAGTTTTATTGATTTGATTTAAATTACTGGCGATTTCAGCACGAACTCTGGCAACGCGATCGAGATCATGGATAAAATTTGTGGTTTCCATTTTAGTACTCATATTTATTTTGCTTTTAGCTAATTAATGGTTTCAAAGGGAACAGGTAACAGGGAGTAGGGAGTAGGGAGTAGGGAGTAGGGAGTAGGGAGTAGGGAGTAGGGAGTAGGGAGTAGGGAACAAAACTTATCACAATTAATTAATTGTTCATTCCTATATATTTTACCAACTATTTATTAGAAAAATTAATTATAATACTATTCAATTAGTTAGTTTATGTTAAACTATTGTGGTCTTGGTAATTTATAAATAAATTTAACCTTATTGCCTTTTTGTTTTGTTATTCAGGCGTCATCTTTCCAGAAAATTTCGTACCCTAACCAGGCAATTCCTCCAACTATCATGACTAGGGCAAGCCAATAAGCGACTCTAATGGTGACAACAACGGCAATGACAACGGCTAAGAATTTCCCGAATCTAGCTAGCTTTCTGCCCCACTTTTTTAGTTTACCTTCAGGTTTTTCATGCTTCTGGGTTTGATGCACTTGTGGTTCCTGTTGATAAATTTCCGTTTCCATTTCCCGGAGTCGAAGGTCTCGCTCCCGTTGCTGGAGTTCTCGTTCTCGAAGCTCAAGGTCTTTAGCTTTTTCTTCTTTGGAATTCATCGGGTTTTCCTGAGTTGACTGAAAATTTCCTGGTTGACTGACAAATCTAGTCTGATGCTTCTGTCATGGATTGACAGTACCCACAGGGGTACTTTTATCATTAGTCATTAGCTACTATAGCAATTCTAAATTGATTCAATATAGCTCATAAGTATGATCAAGCCTATAGTTTTTACTATAGCGCTACGCGCAAGTCAGAAGTCAGAAGTCAGAAGTCAGAAGTCAGAAGTCAGAAGTCAGAAGTCAGAAGTCAGAAGTCAGAAGTCAGAAGTCAGAAGTCAGAAGTCAGAAGTCAGAAGTCAGAAGTCAGAAGTCAGAAGTAACCTATGACTAAGTTTGCTGAGTTTAGGAATGTCAAACATCTGAATGGGTAGTGCTATAAAACCTCCTTTCCATATAGTGCTGAGTAAGACTTGTGACTGTTCACAACTAGAGAGGTTACAGTTGATAGGTTACAGTAATAGAGTTCCCGGAGAATCTGGTCTGATGAACAGCAGGATGTCTAATATCCTCAGGACTTACTTAGAATTGCTTGAATTACATGGAAAATGAACCATTACAGGCAAATACAACACCCTTTTTCCATTTGTCCGTATTGAGTCAGGAATTAATTGAGGGACTAGCGATCTGTCCGGGTGGTCATTACTTAGATGCCACTGTGGGTGGTGGTGGACACACTGAGTTAATTTTAGCAGCAGCACCGGATGTGGAGGTTACAGCTATTGACCGGGATGCTAATGCGATCGCAGCCGCCAAGACCAGGTTAGCCAGTTATGGCGGAAGAGTTCACTTCTGGCAGGGAAATTTTGCCGAATATCAGTCTAATGATAGGGTATTTGATGGTATTATTGCGGATTTAGGCGTCAGTTCAGCTCAGCTAGATTTACCAGAGCGAGGCTTTAGTTTTCGCCATACTGCTGAGTTAGATATGCGGATGGACCAAAGCCAGTCTCTGACGGCAAAGGATGTTATTAATCATTGGGGTGAGGTACGGCTAGCGGATGCTTTTTATAAGTATGGGGAAGAACGGTTATCCCGGCGGATGGCACGCCGGATTGTTGAGAAGCGTCCGTTTCAAACAACCACTGAATTAGCGAATGCGATCGCATCTTGTGTTCCCCCGAAATACCGCTATGGCAGAATTCACCCAGCGACTCGGGTGTTTCAAGCCCTACGGATTGTCGTCAACCAGGAACTTGATAGCCTCGAAACCTTCCTCGACATTGCCCCCCATTGGCTGAAACCAGGAGGAAGACTTGGAATTATCAGTTTTCACAGCTTGGAAGACCGGATTGTTAAGCACAAATTCCGGGAGTTGTCAAAGAATTGCTCACTATTGCGAGTGCTAAGCAAAAAGCCAACTGTAGCACAAGCTGAAGAAATCCAGCTTAACCCTCGTGCTCGTTCAGCAAAACTCAGATTCGCAGAGCGACGAGACTTGAGCATTCAAGAGTGATCCACTCAGCCCTCTAGTCTCGGGATGGGGCAGGTGCTAACAGTCCAGCCAAGGAACCCAAAGAACCAGTGCCAATCCCCACCAGGATATCAGGAACATCCTTACCCGCCACAGCTAGTCCGATGGCACCTGTAACAGTTACCAGCATGGTACCGCCCAAGGCACTGACCACAATCCGGTAAATCCAACGGTCTGTTTCTAGAGGTGGACCAAGCCTACGGATGGTTTCCACTGGGTCTCTCTTGATTTCTTCCGCAAGTTCTGGATCTTTAGATACCCGTTCTACTAGTTCATTCATTGATTTAACTGGTTTCATGATAGTGAGCTTTTTGTGAATCTAAAACTTAATACAGCTTGATTGGTCTCATTTCCTGATGTTTAGGGATTAGACTTCGCGGCAGTTGTGGGGAATCGGGCATCGGGAATCGGGAATCGGGAATCGGGAATTGGGAATCGGGAATCGGGGAAAACAATTGAGGCAAACAGTATGATAGAAGCGATCCAGCGACCTAGTGTTGTCACCCGATTACACCATCTTTGAACTCTCTCCAGTTAAACTACTACTGATACTAAAGATCTGGCACGAGTACAAAAAAACTTAATAACGGACGTGATAACAATCAATTTCAGTACTGAAAGCGTCAAATCTTATCACTACTCCCTACTCCCTACTCCCGTCTTGATGCAGTCGCTCATGGGGGAAACCCCCAAGACCGCGCTGCATCGCTACTCCCTACTCCCTACTCCCTACTCCCTACTCCCTATTCCCTTCCCTCTATGACTGATTTACTGGAAAACCTCTACAATGCCTTTGACCCCTCCCAACCGTTACCCGCAGGAGACCCGGTTTATGTCGATTGTCGGGAAGTGCGGGGGGATGGAGAGATCCAGGTGGATTTAGGGAAAGAGATGTTGCTTTCTAAGCGAGAGACCTATCATTTATATGGAGGTCATCGGGGGGCAGGAAAATCTACAGAATTGTTCCGATTGAAGCAATATTTGGAACAAAATAACTTCTATGTGGTGTATTTTGCCGCAGATGAAGAAGATGTGGACTCCGAAGATACTCAATATACCGATATTCTGCTCGCCTGTACTCGCCATTTGCTCGAAGACCTCAAGGACAGTGCTAATCCCAAGCCGTTGCTGAACTGGCTGGAAAGCCGCTGGCAAGAGTTGAAAGATTTGGCCTTGACTGAATTAGCATTTGATGGACTAAGTGTAGAAGCAAAAATTTCTCAGTATGGCAAGCTAACGGCTAATTTAAGAGCTGTACCAACCTTGCGTCAACAGATTCGACAGAAAATTAATCCCCACACGGTTACTCTCCTAAAGGCTTTGAATCAGTTTATTACAGAAGCCAAACAGAACTTACCAGCTGGATGTACTAAATTAGCAGTGATTGCGGATAATTTAGACCGGATTGTCCCAGTTATCCAAGAGAGTAACCAAACTAATCATGAAGAAATTTTTTTAGACCGTAGTGAACAATTAACGGGATTAAAGTGCCATATTATCTACACAGTTCCGATTTCAATGCTGTACTCCAAGCGAGCTAATGATTTGCGAGAAATCTATGGTGATGCCCAGGTGTTACCGATGATTATGGTACGAACTAAAGAGGGTAACCTCTATCAGCCTGGATTCAATAAAGTTAAAGAAGTGATTAGCAAGCGAGTCGGTCAATTTGCTCCCACTCGCTCCCTAGAAACTGACATATTTGAAAGTCCAGAAGCCTTAGAGCGCTTGTGTCTTATGAGTGGAGGTCATGTGCGGAATTTGCTATTATTAATCCAAACCGCCATTGCTCGCACCGAAACCTTACCCATTTCCCTCAGAGCAGTGCAACGATCCATTACTGATGCACGAGATACCTATCGCCGAACGGTTCAGGATGGACAATGGTCGGTTTTAGCTGATGTTTACCGCTCCAAGCAGATACACAATAATAACCAGTATCGTCAGTTATTATTTAATCGCTGTTTGTTAGAGTATCAATACTTCGATGACGAAGGAGAAAGACAGTGTTGGTACGATGTTCATCCCCTGATTAAAGGGATTCGGGAATTTAAAGACGCCTATGCTCAACTAGACTCACAGCAGTAAGGTAGCCAAAAGGCAGGTGAGTGCATCTGTGTATCTGGCGTTGCTGAATCAAGGAATGAATGCGCGATCATCTGGTTTTGTTAAAGCCCCCTAAATCCCCCAATTTTGGGGGACTTTGAGAGTTTTATCACTCCCAAAATTTGGCACAATCATACCCAAAATCAACAAGGGCACCTATCTCCCTATCTCCCTATCTCCCCACACTCTTCCCACTACTCCCTGCTCCGAAGTCCCTGCTCCGAAGTCCCTACTCCCTACTCCCTACTCCCTACTCCCTACTCCCTTACAACCAATGCTAAACCTTATAGATGCGGACGAGGATTTACCGCCAGCGAGTCCAGAAGAACAATACCAAGACTTACTCCGTGCCCTCCGAAGGCGCAGAGGTTTCGGATTATTATTTGTCCGTTGTTCTCCCGTAGAAGCAGAGAAGTTGGTTAAGCAGGTTAAGCAGGATTTATCTCAGAAAACAATAGAGATGTTGCGCTTCGAGGAACCGATTGATAATTTATACGGCATTGTTCAGGATATCCCCGACCGCAAGCAGATCAATTTTTTATTCATCCAAGGTCTAGAATATTCGTTTTATAAGTATGAAGAGACGAAACGTCAGCAGGGATGGGATAGCGAAGCAATTTATTCCTATAGTTGGAAAGGGGTTCCTCATATTTTAAATCATCTCAACCAACACAGAGAACGGTTTCGAGATGATTTTAAGATTTGTTTTGTATTTCTATTACGGCCATTTGTGCTGAATTACTTTATCCACCGTGCTCCCGACTTTTTTGACTGGCGTTCTGGTTTGTTTGACTTTCCTAGCAAATCAGAGGAGTGTCAACAAGAAGACTTTCAGCATCAGTCTTTGAATCCTGAAGAACGAAGTAAAAAAATTATTGCTATTGAACAACGCCTGGAAGCAAAGCATGAAACTCCTGAAGAGCAAGCCGATTTACTAGTTGAACTAGGCATCCTACTGGTTGCTGCCCAAGAGTATGAAGATGCGATCGCTAACTTTGACAAAGCTTTGGAAATTAAACCGGATGATCACCAAGCTTGGTACAGCCGGGGGGTTGCCCTATCGATATTAGGACGTTTGGAAGCAGGGATTGATTCCTTTGACCAAGCTGTCAAAATTAAACCCGATCACCACAAAGCTTGCTACAACCGGGGGATTGCCCTATTGGATTTAGGAAAAAACGAAGCAGCGATTGCATCCTATGACCAAGCTTTAAAAATTAAACATGATGACCACGAAGCTTGGTACAACCGGGGGAATGCTTTACAGAAATTAGGACAAAATAAAGCAGCGATTAAATCCTTTGATAAAGCTGTGAAAATTAAACATGATTACCACAAAGCTTGGAATAAACGGGGGATTGCTCTATCGGATTTAGGACGAAAAAAAGCAGCCATTAAATCCTTTGATAAAGCTTTGAAAATTAAACCCGATTACCACCTAGCTTGGTACAACCGGGGAGTTAACCTACAGAAATTAGGACAAAATGAAGCAGCGATTGAGTCCTATGATAAAGCTTTGAAAATTAAACCCGATTACCACGTAGCTTGGTATAACCGGGGGGTTACCTTATTGGCATTAGGACGAAATGAAGCAGCGATTAAATCCTATGATAAAGCTTTGAAAATTAAACCCGATTTTTACCAAGCTTGGAACAACCGGGGGATTGCCTTATGGAAATTAGGACAAAATGAAGCAGCGATTAAATCCTATGATAAAGCTTTGAAAATTAAACCCGATTTTTACCAAGCTTGGAACAACCGAGGGATTGCCCTACCGAAATTAGGAAGAAAGGAAGCAGCGATTGAGTCCTATGACCAAGCTGTGAAACTTAAACCCGATCACCACCAAGCTTGATACAACAAAGCCTGCTTTTATGCCTTACAAGGAAATATAGACTTAGCCCTTGATAACTTGCAACAGGCAATTACTCTCAATCCTGAAGAATATCGAGAGATGGCAAAAACTGACTCAGATTTTGACAGCATTCGCTCAGATCAGCGATTTCAGGGGTTGATTGATATCAAGTCGGGAGTCGGGAGTCCGGAGTCGGGAGTCGGGAGTCGGGAGTCGGAAGTCGGGAGTCGGAAGTAGGGAATAGGGAATCGGGAATAAAAACGTGTCTTAACCTTTACTTCGACTGCTATCAATAGACTTCTTGCAGAAGTCGGGAACAGGGAACAGGGAACAGGGAACAGTGGACAAGAATTGACGCAAACACTATTAGAAAAACACTTTTGCAAGAGGTCTAATTGAGGAAAAGACTATTGCTCCTGTGAAACACCACAATTACATCGCCATTATCAAATCCCTATTACCAATTAACAACTCTAACAATGGGTGTAGAGGAAGAATTGCTAATACCAATATTAAACTATACTCTTGCTCCCCATCTCCCCATCTCCCTATCTCCCTATCTCCCTATCTCCCCATCTCCCCATCTCCCCATCTCCCCATCTCCCCATCTCCCCACACCCGACGCTATCGCTTATTCCAATTGCCGTTCCGAGGGTGTTGTGGTGTCCAGCAACCGTTCAAAGGTACCAGAATTGACGATCAAATACAACAATCCAGCAAACACTAGAAGAGCTAGAAGCATGGAACAACCGCGCATATAGTTCTCCTCCTTTAATTGATGAGCACTATCAGCATTCCACAAGGTTGTCACCTTAGCGGACAGGCAATTACCGTCAAAGCAACAACCCTGCGGGGTTAAAAGCAACAGAGTTAAATAGGTTTAAACCTAATATTTTCCGCTACTGAATTAATTGTAATTAATTATGGTCATCAAATACCATTTTTGTATCAATTTTTCATTAACTGTGTAACGAAGTGTGAAAACCTAAGCATTCAGCCGTCAGCTATCAGCTAAAGGCCTTGGCCTATGGCCACGCTACGCGAATGGCCACGCTAGGCGAACAGCTATCAGTGTCGAAGTCTGTGCCAAGCTGTTCGGTGTAGCGTGCGCGTAGCACATATGCTTACATCTCAGTTCCCTGGCCTTTTGGCCTTTTGGCCACGCTACGCGAACGGCCACGCTACGCGAATGCCCAAGGGAGGAATTCATAGTCTTTGGCTTTGAGTCCGTTGAACTCGTCAGCCGAATAGCTTGTTTTAAGCTGATAGCTGACAGCTGACAGCTGACGGCTTACCTAAATACTTTGCCAAGAGGTATATTAGATAACAGATTTACTGTCTTGGTGACAGGATTTTTGACAAATCGATAATGATTTATATATTACCGGTTTCACAAAATACTTAATTTTAATAATTTATTAATTAAATCTTTACAGTATGGTAATTGGTGAAACCAGATAGGGCTAGAAAAGATAGTGTAACTAGTTAATCACTAACTAGTTAAAAATTCAATTGACAACATATAGTATAAAAAATCAGCAAGATGTCGTAAAAATTAGCAATTTTGAAAAGATAGGCTCGTTTTTAATTAAAATTTGAGTTAATTTAACTCGGCAATAAATCTAAGTGATAAACCAAAGCCGTTGATGGCATCAGGGTGCTGAGCATTTCATAGTTGTATTACTGTATTTCAGAGTGTATTTCGAGTAGTAAATGGAATTCCTTGAACTAATGAAGGGTGTTGCTCTAGAGCCAACTGACAATTCACTTAGCACTGACCTGAAGGATGCCAACTTAAGGGGTGCTGACTTAAGGGGTGCTGACTTAAGGGGTGCTGACTTAAGCAGAGCTGACCTAAGTGATGCCAATCTTAACGGTGCCCTGCTCAACGGAGCTGATTTGAGTCGTGCCTACCTCAGATGTGCAGATCTCAGTGATGCCAACCTGAGTAATGCCAACTTGATGGGTAGTTACCTCAGTCGTGCTGACCTCAGTCATGCTAACCTAGGTGGTGCCAACTTGAGTAATGCCAACCTAATTGGTAGTCCCGCAACTAAACCCCAATAAATAGGTATAAAACAGTATTTAACTGTATAAAACCGACATTGACATTTTGCTAGCGCTAGAGTACACTTAAGATGTAGGACACAGTCAGTTAACAATGCCAAGTTAAGAATTAAGAATTAAGAATTAAGAATTAAGAATTAAGAATTAAGAATTAAGAATTAAGAATTAAGAATTAAGAATTAAGAATTAAGAATTAAGAATTAAGAATTAAGAATTAAGAATTAAGAATCTAGCGTTTCAAATACTTATGAAGTAAATTCAATGTTCTTACCCCTACTCCCTACTCCCTACTCCCTACTCCCTACTTCCTACTCCCTATTCCCTATTCCCTGTTCCCTGGGCGTAGCCCTATAAAAAATGACAATAATTAAACTAACGGAGTATCAGCCAGATAAGATCCCACGCTACCAGATTCCAGAATCGGTAATCGATGAATTGCAGCAAAAATACAGCAATCAGGTCACAGTAAATCTTGAATACTCCAAAAGCGGGGATTACTGGCAACTAACCTCTCAAGGATGGGTAGGTTATATTCCCCTAAGCAATGAACTGAGCATCCAACTCCAGCCGAAAGTCCCCCTAAACAATCTTTTCGGAATGCTGGACTATGCTTATAACCTTAGAAGCTTTCAGATTCTAGAGGGGTTGATTGATTGTAAATCTCTAGAAGAATTTTACGATTACCTGGTCAGTATCCTCATTAATGGCATACGCGATCGCATTCGCCAAGGACTCTACCGCACCTACATCCCTACAACTGGTCAACTAGCATACCTTCGGGGGCGTTTGGATGTACAGCAAACTATCCAGAAGCCATGGGATATCAAACTTAACTGCCATTACGACGAACATACTAGTGACATCGAAGATAATCAGATTATCGCCTGGACACTCCACTGTATCTCTCGCACGGGTTTATATAGCGCTAAGGTAAGTCCCATGTTGCGCCAAGCCTATCATGCCCTACAAAACCTTGTCACCCTACAACCTTATAGCGCTAGGGATTGTATCGGACGAAACTATAATCGGCTCAATCAGAATTACCAAAGGTTACATGTTCTTTGCCGCTTTTTTCTCGAACACAGCGGACCAAGTCATCAAACAGGTAGTCATACCATGTTGCCCTTTCTAGTTAACATGGCAAAACTCTATGAACGCTTTGTGGCTGAATGGTTAAAATCGCACTTACCTACTGGCTTTGGCATTAAGATACTCGAAAGAGTAGACATCGACAAGACATTATATTTTTACATTGATTTAGTACTGTACGAGATAGCGACTGAGAAAACATGCTGCATTCTCGATACTAAGTATAAAATCCCTATTAGTCCATCTCGTGATGACTTTAACCAAGTAGTAATCTATGCCATCACACAAGATTGCCAAGAGGCAGTTTTAGTATATCCAGCTCCTTTAACTCAACCCCTTGATGTTAAAATTCGTGATATTCGAGTCCGCAGCTTGACGTTTTCTCTGGATGGGAATTTGGAAGAAGCTGGTGAACTATTCCTAAAGAAATTAACAGGATTTACTTAGAACTGGGAAGCACACCCTACAGGTAGAGTGACTAATGATTCAACAGACTTGATATCATTCATCATTGGCCAATTCCTCAACGCCCTGATGAATTACGATTGGTGTTCCCACAGAGGCCCAATCAAATAACCACTCAGCATGATCCACAGCTACATTCACACAGCCATGACTTACTGGCGTACCAAACTTACGATGCCAGTATGCCCCATGGATAGCATAGCCTCGGTGGTAATACATCGCATAAGGTACATTGGCCAGATCGTAATCTGCACCACGCATTCTGTCCTTGCGACGCTTGGATTGAATCGTGAATGTACCAGGATGGGTAGGTGTTGAATCTTTACCAGTGGAGACAATTATTGCATAAACCGGTTGTCTACCTTCCCAAGCAATCAGCCTTTGATTGGTTAGGTCTATCTCAATCCAGCGTTCCTCTGAATCTTGTAGTTCCATCACTCTGGTAGCGATTTGCTCACTCACAGGATTGGTCAACGCTGGTGTTGTCCAGACAGCCAAGGCGATTAGCATCAGTGGTAAACTGGCAAACCAGGTTCTTAAGGGATTTAGCCAGTGGAAAAACATATAACCTTAGCAGTCAATCAAAGTCAATCAAACAAATCACCAACATCATAGCCTCAACTCAGAGAATCAGGGGCTAATCGTTGCTTGAGCTGTTTTGCTCGTTTTGCGATCGCATTCCAATTCCCCCCATCAATCAGGGATTTAGGAAACAAATTCCCAGAAAGACCCACAGCGATCGCTCCGATATTAATCAATTCCTGAGCATTGTCTATCGTAACACCACCAGTAGGGATTAACGGGATGTGACCGAGTGGCCCAAGTAAGGCTTTGATGTAACTAGCACCACCGACCGCCTGAATCGGAAACACCTTAACACAGCTAGCACCAGCATCCCAAGCTGTCACAATTTCTGTGGGGGAAAGTGCTCCGGGAACCACTGGCACGTTAGCAGCTACCGCTGCTTTAATAACTGCTGTATCTACATGGGGACTAAAGATAAACTGCGCTCCAACATCAATTGCCTGATGTAACTGAGATTGGTTTAAGATGGTGCCAGTACCGATGATACAGTTGGGTAATTCTCTATGGAGCTGACTAATCAGCTCAGGAGCATCAGCGCTATTCCAGGTAATTTCAATTAACCGTATACCCCCAGTGGCTACTGTCTTAGCCATCTGATCTCCTAAGGATTTCGAGGATGCTCGAATCACAGCAATTACTCGCTGCTGTTGTAATAGGTTTAACCAGTTATCAGTCCTCAATTCTAGTTACCATTAGTTAACCTCAACACCCTTGTGCGTTCCCGTAGCGTGACCTACGGTCAAATCGCATCTGCATAACTAGCAACTTGGGTTAATAAAATTTATATGACTATATATAGAAAATGAAAATACAAGATTGAGACATTATTTAGCAAGACTACATCGACGCACTCTGTGCTACTCTAAATCTGAAGAAGCGATGCAGCGCGGTCTTGGGGGTCTCTCCCCACTCGCGCTTTGCATCAATAAAATCTTGGATTTATCAATTAGGCTTCTTGTTTATTATTTAAATTATCATAAAATTCTCCTTTATGGTTAAATCATTTCGATATTCAGCAACGCCCAATTTTGAGACAGTGTTTTTAAGTTCACTGAGCAATTGCGCTAGTCAGGTAAGTTACGATGGTTTTATACTGGATGCGCGGAAAGTTAATCTATGAGCCTAGTTTTAGAACGTGAGACACCGCCTTTGCGAGAAGATGAAACCGGAGCGATTCGAGTTGGAAATTCAAGGGTTTTGCTAGAGACTGTTATTCGAGCGTTTCAAGATGGTGCATCTCCTGAGTCTATTGTGCATCGATACTCGACTCTATCTTTGTCCGATGTTTACAATACAATTGGCTACTACCTTCGACACCAAGATGCGGTAGAAACATACTTAAATCAGAGAGAGCAGTTAGCTGAATCAGTGCAGCAACGTTTGTCTAGTATCCAACCTGATCTCAGCTTAATTCGTACCCGTTTGCTATCTCAGCAGAATCAGTAGAAACGGTTATGCTGAGTTTGCTGAGCGATGAGAATTTCAACGGTGACATTGTTCGAGGGCTGTTTTCGCGTCAACCCAATCTTGACCTACTACGAGTTCAAGATGTTGGGTTGCGAGAAGTAGATGATCCAGCGATTCTAGCTTGGGCAGCAATTAATGGACGTATCCTTCTAACTCATGATCGTGCAACGATGCCAGATTTTGCCTACAACCGCCTAGTTTCAGGAGAGTCAATGGCGGGCATCTTTGTCGTCAATGATCGAATGCCAATTCGACAGGCAATTGATGAATTACTACTACTGATCGATTGTAGTGAGCAAGCAGAATGGAAGGGAATTGTGCTGTATTTGCCTTTGTGACCAATAATTAGTCACTGTACAATTTGCTAACTACTCGGTAATTTATGCTTAAAAGCCCGTGACGAGGATTGAACTCGTGACCTCACCCTTACCAAGGGTGTGCTCTACCACTGAGCCACACGGGCTAGATTTAAATTATTAGATTTACATTATTGGTTTGATTTAGACTATTGTACTTTGGCCAAATTTACTCTGCCAAGGTATCAATTAATCAGCTTTTGATTTACCGACGCCAAACCAGTCATGGTAATTAGTTAACGGTTAAAATCAGCAAATTTTCTGCTGACTTATCAAAAGCATATTTAGGTTATATCCCAAACCATTGTGGTGGGCCGGGCTGGATTTGAACCAGCGTAGGCATAGCCAACGGATTTACAGTCCGCCCCCATTAACCACTCGGGCACCGACCCTTTTAGCTCACATTTATAAATGTTAGCACAGCTTTTAGGAATTGTCAATTTTTTAAGGAAATCGACGGAGATTAGCCAATGCTGTAAGCGTTGTGCAATGCCCACCAGATCAGAACGCTGATACTGCCCAAAACCAGAATTGCTGAAATAACAACGGCTGTGGGGCTATCAGCTCCTTTAAACTTCATGATGCCACGATTGAGGTCTGACATAGTTTGTCGCTCCTGTTTGAGTTATCAGGGATCTAACCAACAAGTCGATTATAGCCAGGGCTAGATCAGGGGGAAATTTACCGATTAACCTTGGTATACTCAGCTTTGAGCGGTTATACTCGGCTTTTAAAGTGATCTCACTACTGAACACCTAGACAAAACTATAGGAAAAATTTATAAATTATATAGGATTTTCTTGTGAAAGTATTGCTATTAACCTTGGCAGTGCTAGTCAGTTCCTTGGTAGCGCTAGAGGTCGGTTTACGATGGCTGCTCGGCTTCGGTAATCCCCTGATTTATCTGGCAGATGAGGAAATTGGCTATTTGCTAGCCCCTAACCAAAGCACCAGACGGTTTGGCAACCGCATTGTCATTAATGAATATTCCATGCGCAGTGCCACCACCACTCCTCAGCCACCTCTATCCATGCTGCGGGTGTTCCTACTGGGGGATTCTGTTGCGAATGGGGCTTGGTGGACAGACCAAGACCAAACCATATCAGCACTGCTCCAATCTCAATTAGAACTATGGCTGACCAAAGACGTTTTACCAAGTCTAACCAACGAGAAACCATTTGAAACAGTCGAAGTCCTTAATGCTTCTGCTAATTCTTGGGGACCACGAAATGAGTTAGCCTATCTACGACGCTTTGGCACCTTCAACGCCCATGTAGTGGTATTACTTATTAATACCGATGACTTGTTTGCTACAGCACCGACTTCTGTACAAGTGGGACGCGATCGCAATTATCCCAGCCAAAAACCCCTCCTAGCCATAGCCGAGATCTGGAGTCGCTATCTCCTGAGAGCGCCAGCTATTCCTGAAATGGAAGCAGTCAGAGCGGAACCAGGAGACCGGGTTGGCTTTAATCTCAAGGCCATTGGGGAAATTAAGACCCTAACTGATGCTGCTGGAGCCAAGTTAGTGCTAGGGATGACCCCCCTACTGCGGGAAATTGGAACCAAAGGACCTCGTGACTATGAGTTAAAAGCCCGTAAACGCTTGAGTGGCTTTACTCAAGAGCACAACATTACTTATCTAGATTTTTTACCAGTGTTCAATAACACCGAAACACCAGAAATACTTTACCGTGACCACATTCACCTTAGCCCCCAAGGAAATCAGAAAGTCAGTGAAGTTATATCAAATCAGGTAGCTTCATCAGTGATAAGACAAGTCAGGTAAATGTTCAAACGCACAGGGGAAAAGGTTGATCGCAAATCCGGATTAAAGACCCCCTGTTGAAGTCAGTCTGTCCAGGCAAACTTTGTACTCTTCGAGAAGGCTTCACCTACCTATAGCCGCGACTTCTAGTTGTCAGGGTTAGAAGGGATTTATCAAAGCGGATTTGGCTGATTTATTCCTTACCCCCTTGGGCTTCCCGTAATTTTGGTCAGTTACAAGTGCAACTGACCCCTACATCATCACAAATCAACAATAAGTCATTAACAGGGAACTGTCATGACGGAAGTATGGAGTTTATGATTCCCATTGTCTACGTTGTGCCAAACTTGACCATCAAGAGCCATCTGCTCAATCAAACTTGCCAAGCGCAGTGCTTTTAGGGCTTGTTCACCCCCGACAGAAGGTTGATTACCACCCCGTACACAATTGACAAAGTGTTCTAACTCAGCATGGAGTGGTTCAATATTACTGGTATAAACCTTCTCAATCAAACCATCCTGTCGGTAAAGCACTTGACCATAGTCGGTCATATAATTGGCAGTGGTTTGCCGATGAATTAGAATCTCATTATTGAGGAAATCAGCTTCCGTCAGAGAATTTTTGCAATGGGCAGCGATGCGACGGATTTTTCGGTGTGTCACTTTACTTGCCGTGACGGTACCAACAATACCATTGGCAAACCCCAAGGTAGCAGTGACGTAATCTAAATACCCGGAATCAGAAGCACGGCTGCCACTAGCGGTTAACCTTGTCACCGGTGAGGCTACCAATTCTAGTAATAGATCTATATCATGAATCATGAGATCCAAAACCACCGAGACATCATTGGCTCGGTCAGAGTAAGGACTCATGCGATGAGCTTCCACAGCCAGCAATTGTTCTGTCTTCAGAACTTTGCTCAGTTCCTGGAAAGCTGGGTTAAAACGTTCAATATGTCCAACTTGAAGAATACATTGGGACTCTGCTGCAGCATTCACTAAGGATTCTGCCTCAGCAATACTAGCGGCAATCGGTTTTTCAATTAAAATATGGACTCCAGCTTGTAGACAAGTCATCCCGACGTCATGATGTAGACGGGTCGGTACTGCAATGCAAACCGCCTCTACATAGGGAAGAAGATCGTGATAATCTTCAAAAAAGCGAACACGGTACTTACTGGCAATATTTAAACCACGCTCGACGTTAATGTCTGCCACACCCACAATTTCAACGTCTTTGAGAAGACTCAAAACTCGGGCATGATGTTGTCCCATATTGCCAACGCCAATCACACCGATTTTGATTGGCTGCGGTAAGTTGCGCTGGACTTGATGATCTCGATGTCTTTGATAAGTACGATTCTGCACTCTTTTTTGCTCCTCCACCACTGGTAATAAGTCGATTTACTTAATCTAAGTCGCCTTAAACCATCCAGATAGTACCACAGCAACTATAAATGTGAAGAATTTCAAAGCTTTGTCCATCCTATTCAGCCTAAAAGAACCTTTAAAACATGTGTTCTATACTTATTGTGGTTTGACGAAATATGGAACACTAACCCTATGTGTCAGTTTGTGGGTTGTCTGTTGACAGAGCAATGAAATTATTAATTGGTAGTTGTAGTAACAGTGCAAAACGTTTGATTAGGCATTATCCTGATGAGACTTGTGATATCTGGTTGGATCATGTCTAAGAAAGTAATTGTGTTGTTATCTGGAGGTTTAGACTCTGCTACAGTTTTGTATCAATCAGTAGGAGACGGTTATGAGTGTTATGCCCTTTCCTTTGATTATCAGCAGCGACATCGACGAGAACTCAAATCAGCCTACGCAATTGCTAGTGCAGCAGGTGTTAAGGAACATCAGGTAGTCAGGTTTGACTTACGGCAGTGGGGAGGTTCAGCGTTAACCGATGATAACCTTGACCTACCCAAGGAGCGTAGTCTAGAGCAGATGTCTCAAGAAATCCCCATTACCTACGTTCCAGCCCGTAACACGATTTTTCTGAGCTTTGGCTTATCCTATGCAGAAGCAATTGGTGCTGAGGGAGTCTATGTGGGTGTCAATGCCTTAGATTATTCTGGCTATCCAGATTGCCGTCCGGATTATATCCAAGCAATGCAGACAGCTTTTGATTTGGGTACGAAACAAGGTAGGGAGGGCAATGGAATTAAAATTGTCACTCCTCTGATTGACCTGAAAAAAACTGAAATTATCCAATTAGGTAATCAGCTGGGTGTGCCTTGGGAAAAAACCTGGTCATGCTACACAGGGAACGATCTAGCTTGTGGTGTTTGTGATGCTTGTCGGTTGCGATTGGCTGCCTTTGCTGAGTTGGGATTGGACGATCCACTTACTTATCAGGAAGGCTGAGTGCCTCCGTGTGAAGGGTGCTGAGTAAGCTGAGTAATCAGTGTGTTGGTAGAACAACAGGGATTTTAATTGCTGTTGGATACTAAGAGAATTGATTTAGCTGATAGTTACGGCTGGCGTAGATACGGTAAACCCCTGTATCTGCCAGCAATACTTCTTGATCAATCACTAACTGGTAGCCTTTCCGTTGGAGTAAGTTTGTGATCTGCTTTAGTTTTATCCCTGCTGTAATCTGATCAACCTCCATGACAATTTGCTGAATTTTTTCCCAATCCTTCTCCTTGATGCCAGCCAGGATATCTAACTGAGGTTGATCAGCATTAACTTTGAGTAAATCAATTTTTTCAATGTTATGTTGATGAATCATACTAGATATACTCTTTGAGTGGTTGGAAAGTCCAAAATTGAACACTTTGGCATTTGAGCCATACAGTGATGCATTGATCTGCAACAATTCAAAAACGTCTGGTAAGGTTTCAAAGGAGAATAGTCTGGCATTTTTACAGATTTGCTGAGCAAACAGAGTGAACATACCGATGTTTGCCCCTATATCAAAAATACAATCCCCATCATGGATAGTGATGCCATGTTTAATGTAGGTCTGTTTTTCAAATATATCTTGATATAATTCATCAGTTTTTTGCTCATTTTCATGAACGATTACTAAATGATTAGATAATTGGTAATCGTTATGATTAACTAGCAATGCTTCGGCTTTAAGAATATCAAAATTGGTAGCTAATCCTAGGTTAGAGTGATTTGGTGATAATGGCTGATTGGCAGGAGACTTGATCCAGTCTTCAAAACTAGAGCAGATGACAGGACTCCCATTTTTTTGAGTAGATAGTAGACTAGACTTATCAAATATTTTTTCAACATGTTGATTAGATTTTGATAAGTTTATTTTGGATGGAATATTTATATCTTCCATCCATAAGTTAAGAGATTGATTTAAGGGTTCTGCTGTCAGGGTAGCTGTTAGTTTAATAGTTATTTCAGATAGTTGATTTGCGTTGAATACCATAGGTATTTTCGTTAACTATATTGATTTAAATGCACATTAGTAAGTAAGATCACTAATTATAAGTAGTTATCTCGGCATAGATATTACTGACTTACTTATAGTGTAGTAAAGCACCCTGATTTAAATTTAGTTAATTAAAGCAATTTTAAGCAATCTTAATTTAAAATTCATGAAAATTATAAAAATCAAGAAGACTCTGGCGATATTATTTACCCTGATTTTTAGGTTAATCCTCTTCCGAATCTAATCATTTCGACATGGATTTATATGGCAGTGAACTTAAGAGTAAATAAACCTGCATCTATACAATATTGACTTATACATATTAGTAATTGGTTGCCAAAATGGCAAAATTTTCAGTGATGAGGAAGGAGAGACCGTGGGCCACGCTACGGGATTGACCGTAGGTCAAGCTAAGGGAACGGATATTCTGGAGGAGCGAGAAAATCCCGATGACCAGCAATATGTTTCAGTAAGGATGAATAAAACGATGACGACTGATCATACTATGAAACTATTTATAGTTACTGGTTTAACCTTGATTAGTTTTACAATATAGCACTACGCATTAAGCTTAGGACATTCCTAAACTCTGAAACTTAGTCATAGCTTACTTCTGACTTCTGACTTCTAACTTCTGACTTGCGCGTAGCGCTATATGCGATCGCGTCCAATCAAAGCATGTCTTGTGAATCCAATGGTGTCCTTTAGCTCAACCTCCTCTGATCGAAATTAAAGTCAATCATTATGATTCCAAATACTAGCAGTGATTTTTGGGATACTTTGGGGGGTCAAACCGAGGTATATTTCATAACCGATAGGTTTAAATCAATTTAATAGGTTGACGGTTGACGCTTGACGCTTGAGTGTCAGGGATAAACGGTAAAAAAAAATTAAACTAGTGACCTCAAACAATCCAAAACGGAACTAGATAAGGAACTAGATAAGGAACTAGATATAGTTAAGCATCTTCAATATCTCAATATCTCAATTGATTTAAAACTACCGTTTAGGATACTTGTTTTATTTGCCAATCAAGTATATAATAGTGAATGGAAATCACGTCAATTTTAATCCTAACTGTTAAAACTCTTCTTAATAACCAGGGTCACTGGTCTTTTGTTGCCACTAAGCTTAACTAGTTGGTAATGATTCAGCAGTCAGCTCTCCCTTCTGAGCTTCTCAAGATAGGTGTCCACAATAGCTCATGTCTTCCTGCTCAGATAGGTACTACGGAATTATTCTGATCAGCAGATTCGGCATGTCACCCACAGAATAAGTTGTCGGTCAAAAGCAATGCAACGCAGCCAAAGGGAAGCCAGCCCAGTCTTGGGGTACCTCCCATAGCGCGACTGCATCAAGACCATGTCACCACAATCTCAGCAAAAATGTCACAAAGAGTACTCATCAAGGGTACCGTCAAACTTGACACTCCCCGCTCTAAAGAGACGGGGATTCCTAGATCTACGACCGGCCTTAAACCTCCGTATCCAAGTCTCTAACTCTGTCAGAAGCTTGGCAGTATCTGAACCGAAATCCCGTCAAAACCAAGACTTTAGTTCAGTTTACGCGCATACCCAGCGGGCTAGTCTCGCATGGGGCGTTTAGTTACTTTTTGAGAAGTGCCTTATGAAGTCCGTTGCTTCCCTGTTTCACTTGGTTCCGGCGTGCCGGAGACGAAACCTTAGAAGAGTGGAGCCTTAATAAAAAAGTTTTCACCCTTTTATGCATGGCCTGTAACCCTTAAAGGCTCCACTCTTCTTACGGTAACTTCTAACCCCGCCGTACCGTTTTTTTTCTCAAGTTGTGTCTTGCTGGGTTCACACGCCAACTGTTAATTGACGATTGGGTTTTTAGCGATGCAGCGCGGTCTTGGGGGTTTCCCCCACTCGCTATTGCATCAAGAAAGGAGGATTTTCCCTACCCTCCGGGCATTACTACTTTAACGCCCTTGCAGTGGCGGGTCTCTCTCCCGGTTGCGCCTCGGTTTTTCAGCCTGTACCCATATCTCACTAATACTCTAGCGCGCAAATATTGTCAACTACGCGACTAAAGTCGGTGCGAGCCTACATCCGGTGGTTTAAAAACACGGGGTTTTGGCTTGTGGGAATTCCCATAAAATAAAACTTGCCAGCATACTAGATATATCAGTAAGCCCACCCACAACAGTCTTTTTCCCCGAGCTAGACTGTTTTACCTCTCAAGGTGTAAGCTGAGCGGGAACTGGCAAGGGGTTCAGTCATTCATGTATAAAAGGTACAATAATCCCGCCGATGGCGGAGTATAACGACGAGTAAAGTAGAAAAAGACACAATAAATGCAGATTTTCTTTCTGATCTGGTTGGGACAACTAGTATCCCTTCTGGGGTCTAATCTTACCGAATTTGCTCTGGGTGTTTGGGCTTACCAGACCACTGGTTCAATCACCCAATTTGCCCTAATTTCTTTATTTATTCACCTACCAAATATTATAATCTCACCCATAGCTGGTACATTCGTAGACCGGTGGAATAGACGCTGGGCGATGATTCTCAGCGACTCCGTGGCAGGGGCTAGCACACTGGTGGTTATGGCTCTGGTGTTCTCGGGCAGGTTAGAGATCTGGCACATTTACCTAGTCGTAGCAATCAGTTCAACGTTTAAGGCTTTCCAGTTGCCAGCCTATACAGCAGCTACGACTCAGCTGATGCCTCAAGAACATCTTAGCCGTGCTAATGGCATGATGCAAGCCTCTAGGGCAACTGCCAAGATTCTTGGACCGACCTTGGCGGGTGTGCTGCTGGAGACCATCCACTTGCAGGGAATTCTATTAATAGACTTCATCACATTCATCTTTGCCCTAGCAACATTGCTAAGTATTCAGATTCCCCATCTCCAGTCTACCCATCACACTAATCAAAAGCAAGCCCACTTCTCTCAACTGCGCCAAGATCTAGTATTAGGCTGGCGTTACATTGCCAAACGCCAAGGACTACGAGGGTTGCTGATGTTCTTTGCCGTGGTCTACTTCAGTATGGGTATTCTTCAGGTGTTGTTCTGGCCACTGGTGTTAAGTTTTGCCTCCAGTGCTGAACTTGGGGTGATTTTATCTATTGGCGGTTGTGGGATGCTGATTGGTAGCTTGGTCATGACTACCTGGGGAGGACCCAAGCCCAGGATATACGGTATTTTTAGCTTTGTAATCCTGCAAGGCTTGTTCTTACTTTTAGGTGGGTGCCGCGCTTCTGTGAGCTTGGCTGCTCTTGGGGCTTTTGGTGTCTTATTTGCTCAACCCATTATCGTTAGCTGTAATCAGACTATCTGGCAGAACAAAGTCCCAGCTAATCTGCAAGGACGGGTCTTCGCCTTACAACTGGCCATCGAAAACTCCTTATTGATCCTTGCCCACATGCTAACCGGACCGTTAGTCGATCATGTTTTAGAACCGATGATGGCTACCGATGGATTGTTAGCAGGTAGTATTGGCCATATCATTGGAGTTGGTCCAGGGCGTGGCATGGGCTTGCTGTTACTGTTGATGGGAATTCTGAACATCCTGGCAAGCTTTATCGCTTATCGATATCCACCCATACGGCGAGTGGAAAAGGAACTGCCGGATGCGATTCACCCTAACCTAGGTTTAACTACCTCTAGTAGTGTTTGATAGCAAATCCGCTTCAAAAACCCTCTTTATGATTCCAACATTCTTTCTCCTGTTCTCAGTCACGCTTAGTCACGCTTAGTCACGCTCCTCATGCTTTTTGCTTAAAAAGGGGGTAATTAACCCGGATTTGGTATGAAACGTTATTAGATTTGCCTGATCTGTTCTGCTGAGGATTTATGCAAAAATTGATCCATCCTCAATACTTTGGCTCTACAGATTAAACACGCTCTGAGTGTAATAGATTCTACTAACCTATGAAAATTGCTATTATCACCTCTGGATTCTTGCCTGTCATTGATGGCGTAACAGTTAGTGGATTATCTAGGCTACAACGACTGAGTCAGTGGGGACACCAGGTGTTGTTATTTTGTCCTGACTACAGTGCGTTAGAAGATGTCTATCCCAATTGGCGAGATTATACTGGTCAAATCCTGCCTGGAGTGAGAATCATCAATTTACCGAGTACCTCATTCATGGACTTAGAGTTTGAGCGTCAGGTGCGTAGAAGTTCCTATTCAATCCTCCTCCAGGAGTTAAAAAAATTCCAGCCCGATATTATTCATGTTGATGAACCAGAAAGACTGTTTTTTGGCTTTTTTAGAGTGCCTGGGGTGGCTTTTGCTAAAAAGGCTGGTATTCCCTGTGTGAGTTTTTTTAGGACTAATTTTCTCGACTATGCCGAAGATTACTTTTCTCTACCGTCTGTGGTCGTCGCTGGAATTAAATTTATTTTTAAAACCATATTGCTTTCAGTGTATAATTCTTATGATGTCACCCTAGTGTCTAGTCGGATTACCCATAAAAAGATTATCGATCTAGGCATTAAAAACACCACTTATGCCAATTTACTTGGCTTTGATGCTAGTAAATTCTCTGCGGATTTACAGGAGGAACAGTTTTTTGAGAAGAACTATGACCTTAGAGGGGTTGACAGTAAAGTTAAGTTAGTTTTTCTAGGTAGGTTAACTCCAGATAAGGGGTGGGAATTTACCCTAAATGCCTTTTTACGAGTTGTACAAGAGGTCAACAGTGACCAAATCGCACTGATCATTGTTGGTGATGGTCCGATGCGGGATGAGATTGCTACCAGGTTAAGCAAGTTAACACCAAATAGTTACTTCCTCGGTAGAGTCCCACCGGAAAATGTTCCAGCTTTGTTGGTCAATAGTGATATTCATATCACAGCATCTGAGAAGGAGACTAGAGGGCTAACTATATTAGAAGCCTTCGCTGCTGGAATTCCTGTGCTCGCTCCTGAAGCAGGTGGGGTAGTGGAGAATATCCGAGACGGATGGAATGGCTTTTTGTTCACTCCTCAGAATCAGGAAGATTTCTGCGATAAGCTCAAAGTACTAATTGAGAACCCAGCGTTGCGACAGGAAATGGGTCGCAACGGTATGGAGTGTGTTTCCCAGTATGGTTGGGATCAGAGGGTTGAGAATTTAGTTGCTATTTGGGAAAAGCAGATTGCTAAGAAAACCCACTGATATCAAGTCCAGTTAATTACTCAAGAGAATAGCCTATCGCTTTTTGGGAATGGGTAATGGGTAATGGGTAATGGGTAATGGGTAATGGGTAATTGCCTATTACCAGCTAACGGATAGGATGAGTACTCCAATAGACTTGATATGATTGAGTGGGGTTCTGTGTGTTTAAGGTTTAAAAGTAGTCGGTTTCTGGCTGCGGCATTGGTACCATCTCAAAGTTGGATGGATCACGAAGATAACGAATGGCATCTTCTTCTAAGCGGTAGGTTATATAGGATTCAAGGGTATTTGTGTGTTTGAGGGCAGAAAGATAGCCATCGATATATAGCCGCAATTCATCGAAGCTATAACCTCGATTCCACAAATCGACTAGGGAGTCAGTAAGTTTTTGATAGCAGCGTATAGCTTGAGGATCTTGCAGCATAGTCTTAATAAATTTTGAGTATCAACAGTAGTGGTATTGGCTCACTCAGTAGAAACTCGGATACGCCAACTTAATTTCAGTTTAGCAAAAGTAGCAAGTCCTCGATACGTTTCTCAATTATTTGTTATGTTAGCTAGACTAAATTGCATCTTATATGCTATAATTAAAAATGGTCAGTTAAAATTAATGGTAAATTGAAATTTTACTATTGTCCTTATTGTCCCTCTGACCTGGTCGCGATCGTGCCACTAGGAAGTCGTATTTTAAGAACCCAAGCCAATATCGGTATCATCAGTAGCAGTTGTTACAGAATGTTGACGTGACCTTTGCTAGGATTAGATCCCAACGGCTAAGGCTAAGAGGACTTTAAAGTGCCGTGGGCTCAGTTAGAATTCAGATTATTGAAGGAAACCCTCATTTGCGATCGCTTCTAGGGTCGCACCTGAAGAAATCCGGCTATGGGGTGTATCAATCACAAAATCTTGATCAAGCCAAGGAAGACTTTCACCATCGCCAACCCACTCTGGTTATCCTAGACTCTGATTTACCAGACAGCGATGGGGTTGAATTTTGCTGCTGGCTTCAGCAACAGCGAAAATCTCTAATTTTAATGTTGTCTGCTCGTAATAGTGAAAGAGATATCGTCACTGGTCTTAAAGCTGGGGCAGATGATTACCTGACCAAGCCCTTTGGTATACAGGAATTTATGGCACGGGTAGAAGCCCTAATTCGTCGCCTCCGCATTACGGTGGCTCCCCTGTCTCTAGACTACGGTGATCTCAAAATTGATTTAGTCCAGCGTCGTGTCCGCTTTAAAGAAGAGTTTATTGACCTGACTCCCCAAGAATTTAGTTTGCTCTACGTACTTGCCCAAGCAGAGGGAATGGCTTTGAGTCGCTCTGAATTATTGCGCCGCGCTTGGCCCAATGCGATTGACAATCCGCGCACCATCGATACCCATGTCCTTGCCCTGCGCAAAAAAATAGAAACCGATCCTCGACAACCCAGCATTATTCAAACGGTTCGCAATGTTGGCTATCGGTTTAATCAAGGGATAAGTGAGAATAATCCAACACCTGGGACAGAATTGGCAATTTAAAAAATTTATTAGAGGTTCTGCGTCAATTAATCATCAACCCTTAAATCCTGATCAACCAGCGTCGCCGATACATCCCATAGAGAATCACCCACCACAACAGTACATTCACTATCGCAAAGATCAAAGAACCATTCATGGCTCCAGCCCACGACCGAAACAGATTTTCATAAATCCAACTATAGGTACTCACAGCATTATCACCTGTCCCTACCTTAGTTCGATATAGGATACGAACTACTAAACCAGATGCGACAAACAGAAAAATTGCGTTTAACCCCATCACTTCTAAGAGCCATCCCCATCGGCGAAATCCCCGCACTTCAATTAACTCATAACAAGCAGCCAGTAACAGCATCGACCAAGCAGCAGAAAAGACTACATAGGAACTTGTCCATAGCTGCTTGTTAATTGGGAACCAGAAATCCCAAACCCAGCCTAAACCAAGACAACCTACACCAAATAGTACTAATCCCAAACTAGTACGGGACTGTATCGGTTGATGGCGTAGCCAGTCCCCAACGAAATAGCCAGCCAAAACAGTTACTACCGCCGGTAAGGTGCTAAACAGTCCTTCTGGATCAAATTGAGCTTGTTTATATAAATGGTTTGTTCCCAATACCATACGGTCGATATAGGCAGCAAAATTCCCTTCCGGTGTGAGATTACCAGCACCATAATCAGGAACTGGTACTAAAGACATCGCTGCCCAGTACCCTAGCAAAACTATTCCGGTCAGTACCCACAAACCCCGTCGTCTTAGATTTAGCACTGCTACAGCACTAAGGAGATAGGCCAGACTAATGCGCTGTAAGACACCCATAATCCGAATAGTATCCCAGTCGTAAGTCGGAAAACCATTGAGCAGTAAGCCTAGGGCAAATAGAATGGCACATCGCCTGCCAATACGCCAATACCCTTGGGATAGAGATTGGTTGTTATTGGTGTACTTGACTAAGGAAAAAGCCATTGCTACACCAGCAATAAATAAAAAGGCAGGAAATACTAAGTCTGTGGGTGTAAAACCATGCCACTTAGCGTGAAGTAAGGGGGGATAGACATAAGACCAACTTCCTGGATTGTTGACTAGAATCATGCTAGCCATGGCAATACCTCGAAAGACATCAAGAGAGGTTAGACGCATGATAGGCAAGAGGCAATAGACAAGAGGCAAGAGGCAAGAGGCAAGAGGCAATAGGCAAGAGGCAATAGGCAAAATAACCGTCAACTGTCAACAAATAATTAAGCCCACTCTTGAGATGCTTTAGCTTCTGCTTGTACTAATCTCTCTCGCAACTGTTGCCAATTAATCTGCTCAGCTGGACTGTCTTGGAGTAACTGAGTATCTTGCAAATACAATACTCGATTACAAAATAACTCAGCCATATCTAGCTGATGATTGACCATCAAAATTGTGATCTGCTCCTTTTGGGCTAAATCGGTAAATACCCTGATCACTTGAGAGGCTATACCAGCATCTAAGGCTGAGGTAGGCTCATCGAGTAACACTATTCTTGGTTTGACAACTAGTGCTCGTGCGATCGCAACCAATTGCCGTTGTCCCAAAGACAGTTGTAACTCTGTACGCTCTAACCACTCCGCTGGAATACGCAGTCTCTCTCGAATCTCTTGTGTCCGTTGTGCGTTCGCGTAGCGTGGCCTACGGCCAATCGCTTTTTTTGGCAGCTGTTGTAATACCAACGGATAAGCTAGAGCCTCCTGAACGGTCATCCCTAACAGTTTTGGTTCTTGAGGGACCAGCATTACCTGTCGGCGCAATTCTAGGACAGGGATATTCCGGATGTTCTGATTATCTAGGTAAATATTCCCCTGGGTAGACTCACTGAGTCTGTTCAACAGGCGCAACAAAGAGGTTTTACCAGCACCGGATGGTCCAATCACGCTGATGCGATCGCATGGGCTGACCTCGAAAGAAATATCAGTTAATATAGGTATCCCAGCCGCTTTAGACCTGGTTGAAAGGGTCAGGCTTACCTGTTTGAGCTGCAACAGGGGATTAGTCAATCGCTTCGCTCCAATTCAAAATTATCAATGTCTTGATGCAGTCGTTCATGGGAAGGAGCTGCATCAAGGCATTCTGATTAATAAATTAAACCTTGATTGATAGCTGTGGTTATCGTCCAGCCATCTACCAGTAATAGCAAGATGGTGAATCCAAACAAAATTAGATACATCCAAGGCTGGGCTAGGGGACGAATATCGGTAGTATCTATCCCGGTATAGTTTTCTACTAACTTAACTAAGCGATTAAATCCCACTACTCGCATTGGGAGCAAGTAAGCTTGGTCAGAGGACTGGCTAACGAAATAATAAACAAGCCCCCCTTGACCTGTGGTGCGCATTTTTAAGTCTTTCACCTCTTTCCAGTGTAATTGCCAACCTTTGCGAAAGAATCGGGGCACCCAATTGGGATAAGCCACCTGAATTTTTTCGTCATCTACAATCACCTGTTCGCTTAAGACACCATAGAGGGCTAAAAATCCCAAGCTAATTCCTACCCACAGGACTATTGGCGATACTGGAGTCGATGATACTTTAGCTAAAAACGGTAATGGTATCAACAGTGCCCAATAAAATGTTATTAGGGTAATCCGAATTATCGGAGAGATGCGAAATACATAAGGGATATCCTGTTTACTTTCAGGTTTAGTTTCAGATGCTTTTTGTTGATTTTGTGACATAATTCAAAATGGTTTAATAAGGGAATAAGGAATAGGGAGTCGGGAGTAGGGAGTAGGTAAAAATTACTGTTTACCTCATGTGCGACCCGTGGCGAATTTAATTCTTAATGGCTCAAGCGTACCTCATAGCTATGATAAATGTTATATCAACTTAAAATTCTATAGTCGATTGACCGCATCAAAACTAATAGCAGAGAAAAAATCACCCCACGGGCGAGGTGGGGTGTGGCTCTAATTAATTGGGCAACTGCTGACTAAACTCATCTAAAGAATTCACGGTTAATGCTATAGCGATTAACTCGTCTAATTGTTCGAGAGTTAAAGCTGGCATTTTCCGGGATATATCTAAAGTAATATCTCCAAATCGCAGGTTAAGGATGCGCTCTAAACTCCGGCGACGTTCTTGTTGAATTCCTTCTTGTAAAATTTCTTGATACCAGGGTGATTCTCGTAATACTGTCATATCCCACCTCATGATTTGTTGAATTAACGGTATCTTATGTACAAAACTAGCAAAGAAAGCTAACAATGGTTCTAGTTGGTTCAAAGTTTGATCCGCTCGTAGTGCCTGCACTGCTGAGCGTAATTTCGATTCACTACCACCTCCTTTTAAGATTGGGACAAACGGTAGTAAGGATGGTAAAGGTTGTGTCAGTACCAAGTCAGCATCTACTTCCCACAGATTAATTACCCGATAATCTTGATGCGCCTTTAATCCCATGAATTCACTGTCGTAGCAGTCTTCAATGGTAACGGTGGCTGGGGGCGGCAAGATGTTAATTAATACTGGATAAGTGGATAGGTTATATTTCTCCTCAGCTAAGGCAACATAATTGCGCATGCGCTTAGGCATGGCCTGGCTATAGCGCAGTTGTAATTCGTTGAGAATCAGAAATTCTTGATGTTCAGGACTCTTTGCTTTGACGATTACGTCGCTTTCCCGACTAATCCACTGGAATTCAGCATCGAGTAACTCCGATGCTCGCACTTGGGGATTACCGGTTACCCATTGCACCCAAGCATTGGGGGCGAGACTGATTATATCAAATCCGGGTGTATACTTACTGTTAAGACAGAGCATGGTAAGTTTTATGCCCAAAAGGTTGACCCTGAAGCCCCACCTGAGTTGTGACGCCTTGGAACAGCGATAACGCGCGTGAAAAAGAC
>NZ_JAAHHZ010000070.1:0-34968 GCF_010672005.1 Moorena sp. SIO4A5
GGGGAGATGGGGAGATGGGGAGATGGGGAGATGGGGGAGATTTTTATTAAGGGTAATTATCCTGACATGATATAAAATAATTATCAGGTCTGAAGGATGAAGGATTAAGGATTCTTCATCCTTCATTTTTCATTCTTAATTCTTCATTCTTAATTCTTCATTCTTTATAATTTAAACTTGATTGAAATGGATATCAAAGCAGGTTTTGTTAACACAGTTGGAAATACACCACTTATTCGGTTAAACAGCTTTAGCGAAGAGACGGGTTGTGAAATCCTAGGGAAAGCGGAGTTTCTAAATCCAGGAGGTTCTGTAAAAGACCGAGCTGCCCTCTATATTATTAAAGATGCAGAAGAAAAAGGCTTACTCAAGCCTGGGGGTACAGTGGTTGAAGGAACCGCTGGGAATACGGGCATTGGTCTAGCCCATATCTGTAATGCTAAGGGATACAAGTGCCTGATTATTATCCCGGAAACTCAATCCCAAGAAAAAATGGATACCCTCAGAACACTGGGAGCTGAAGTTCGCCCAGTGCCAGCAGTACCCTACAAAAACCCGAATAATTATGTAAAGCTTTCTGGACGCATTGCCCAAGAGATGGATAATGCCATCTGGGCGAATCAGTTTGATAATTTGGCAAACCGACAGGCTCATTATGAAACCACTGGGCCAGAACTGTGGCAGCAAACTGACGGGAAAATTGATGCTTGGGTTTCAGCAACTGGGACAGGTGGTACCTATGCAGGGGTGGCGATGTATTTGAAAGAAAAAAATCCTAACCTTCAATGTGTGGTAGCTGACCCCATGGGTAGTGGTTTATACAGTTATGTCAAGACGGGTGTTATTAAACCGGAAGGTAGCTCTATTACAGAAGGTATCGGTAACAGCCGTATTACTGGGAATATGGAAGGGGCTCCCATTGATGATGCCATTCAAATTGATGACCACGAATGTCTCCGGGTAGTTTACCAGCTGCTGAGCCGGGATGGATTATTTATGGGAGGGTCTGTCGGGATTAATGTCGGAGCTGCTGTTGCTCTGGCTAAACAAATGGGACCTGGTCATACAATTGTGACTGTGCTTTGTGATGGCGGTGGTCGTTATCAGTCACGGCTATTCAATCGGGAATGGTTGGTATCTAAAGGACTTTCTGTGGGTGATTGCACCTCTTGAGGAAAAAGGCTCAAGGGTCAGTAATCTTTGTAAGTATTCAGCCAATGGGAACGGGAAACGGGGAACAGGGAGCAGAAAGAAATCCTTGACACTTGTTACTAATAGACATCTCCAACAAAGAATCTGAAACCCCGATCCTATCTAGGTGAAAACCTAATTTCTGGAGATGTCTAATCTTTAAGCATAACACAAATAAAAACAAATAAAAGTACCCTTTCGAGTACTGTTACATATCTAAGGAAACTTGGTATTGTGGTATTGTAATTGATTTGACACTCCCATCGCTAAATCAAGATTATAGCCAGGGATTCGCAATAGTACAAAACTCTTACTGGCTGAGCCAAACAGCCTCTAAACCCTCCGAGTAAACATCGGGCTTACTTGTTAGTTTTTGGTTTATGTCTGATTCAGAGGCTTTTCAGCTTGCACATAAACCGCTCCTTGATGGAGGGCATTAATCGGTGTCCCCATTGGTCTATTAGACTTCGCGGCAGTTGTCGGGAACAGGGAACAGCGGATCTGGGAACAGTGGAGAAGAATTGACGCAAACACTATCAGAAAAATACTTTTGCAAGAGGTCTATTCTAGCGGAGATCATCGGAAAGAACAACAAATCTGGTCTCTAATTCCCAAGGTGCTGTGTGGGTCACCTACGTCCGCACAATAGGCGCCCCGTCTCCCGCACTTGTCTTTGACTATAAAGGGAGTCCCCAAGGAGATTGAAATGATGGGCGTCGCGGGTTAGCTGACCGATCAAACTCGATCAGTGTCACAAATCAAGACTTAATTCTCATTATTTATTAAGAATAATCATGAGGCTTCTTCAAGAAAAACTGAAGTAATAAGCCTCAACTTGGTATGTTGATTTTTCTAGAGGAAGTACACCAGATGCAAACCCAAGACCTCCTAAAATCCCCTAATCGTCAAAAATTTGATGCAGTAGTTGATTCTAGCTGGAAACAAAAAGAAAACTCTGAGGTATATACATTTATTAAACGCCAACTCAAGTACTTCAATCTTGAACAGGAACTTGATATAGGCCAGATACTTTTTGAAGGCTGTCTTCGTGGTGTTAGCAAAATTGAATCTGGACAAGATATTCAAGACCCCTCAGACTGGCTAAAATCTACCTGCTTCTACATAATCCTAGAGCATATCCGCATCACTTACGTCTACAGCAGTTCTGACTGGCAGCTGACTACAAGCAATTGGGAGCAAGCATCGCCGACCCACGCCATGGGCACTTACAACTAATGTGGCAACTAATGTGGCAACTGATGTGGTAATTCTTTGATGATCATAAGGGCTATAGTCATTAGGGTCACTCTTGGACAAATGTAAGTAGGGGCATACTAAAACACCGCTATGGAAAGATTTTTTATGCCAATTTGGCAACACAGCTCGGTAACCTCATTGTTTCATGGTTATACCCTTGATCAATTTATTTTCCCCTACCTACTTATCAATGTCACAAATCGAGACTTAATCGTCACTAAGTGAGTAATAGTGATCATAAAGTTTCTCAAATACAATTGAAAGTCAGGGGCATTATCTGCTTTTATTTTTACTGAGGAACTACACTATATGCAACCTAGAAAACCTCCAAAGTCCCCTAATCGTAAACAATTTGATGCCGCTGTTAATTCTCTTTTAAACCAAAGAGATAAATCTGGACTTTTTGCATTTATTGAATTCCGACTCAAGCAGTTCAACCTTGAACACAAATTTGATATCTTTGACATCTTTATCGAAAGCTATATTCGCGGAGTTAGCAAAATTGAATCTGGACAAGATATTGAAAATCCATCAGCTTGGCTAAGAACAACCTGCTTAAATGTGATTAGAGAGCATTTTGCCAAGAAAGGAAAGCATTGGAAAAAAGAACGTGAGTTTAGCTCTATAGAATACCAGATTAGCTCCAATGATGGTTCCGATTATTTATCGGATGAATATGTCAAGGAAATACTGTCAGATATTAGACAACTAGTAAGTCCTCTAGATTTTGATATTTTTGTGTTACGAGTGATGGAGGAATTGTCCTGGATTGAAATTGAAGAACGCCTAAACTTAGCAAGTAATACAGCCTTGCGAAAACGATATCAGCGTATGAGGAAAGTTTTAAGAGACTATTTTTTTGATATCGACAACTCTATGCTCGAAGACTATGGCTTATCCTGAAGTAAGCTAATGCGCTACGGGCATATGCTGAACGCGCACGCGTGCGCGTAGCGCATTAGCTGAATGCTTACGTTACTCTTAAGGATTTCCAGTGAAACAAGCAAATTTATGACGTAGAGTTTCACTGCTCCTAGGTGATTTCTGGGAAACAAAGATTTCTAAATACTCTTCCAACTTGGCGGTTTGGTTTTTATAGGTATCAATATCATTGTCACTCAGCCAGCTAAATTGTTTGGCTATAACTAGATCAGCTTTATCTATCAACAGGCTAAGGATTTGGTCAGCTTCAGCTAGTTCGAGGATCTCAGCCATACGGTTGCTGTCTGACACAGACAAACTTGGACGCGCTGCCAGTTGGCAATACTCCAGCAATAGTTCCAATCGGCGTAGATTTGATTGGGTTGGGCTTTCTCTTGAGATCGTGTACATAGAAAATCTGTTCATGTCACACCACTTGTTACTTTGATTTGGCTTCAGTCTTTATTGGGCTTCACTACATTAGTGAGATTTTTGCTGTAATTAGGACACGAATCGAAAGGATTTCACAAAATCTTTATATCTAAGAGGTTTTTTGTAAAGCAACCATGAAGGTTGATCAGGTTGAATGTTGATCAGGTTGAAGGTTGAATGTTGATCAGGTTGAAGGTTGATCAGGTTGAAGGTTGAATGTTGATCAGGTTGAAGGTTGATCAGGTTGAAGGTTTAAGGTTTAAGGTTGAAGAGGTTGAAGAGGTTGAACGCCATGGACGAAGTCCCGCTTTGCTGCGAAGCGCGTGGCCTTTTGGCCAAGGTTTAATAACCAGTTAACCTGTAACCTTTAACCTGTAACCTTTAACCTGATCACCTGATCACCTGTTCCCTGTTCCCTGTTCCCTATTCCCTGTTCCCTATTCCCTTTGCGATATGATTTAGAATCTCTACCGTAGCTTGCCCAGTTTTTTGCCAACTAAATTCACTGGCTCTAGCAAGACCTGATTGGCGAAGATGCGATCGCATTTGAGCATCGGTTGCTACTGCTGCCATGGCTGCTGTGATTTCCTCAGGGTTGTAAGGATTGATTAATATAGCGGCATCTCCAGCTACTTCGGGTAAGGAGGAGAGATTGGCTGTAATTACAGGAGTACCGCAAGCCATTGCCTCTAATACAGGGATACCGAAGCCTTCCCAAAGACTGGGGAATACAAATGCGATCGCATTTCTAATCATGGTCGGTAACTGGTGCTGAGGAACATATCCCAGGAATTTGACCTGACTGGATATATTCAGTTCCTCCGCTTGGGCTTCCAGCAATGGTGTGTAGCGTTTATCCGTTGCGCCAGCAATCCAGAGTTGGTAGTCCTGGCAATTGGGTAGAGCAGCGAAAGCCTCAATCAGCCGATGGAGGTTTTTGTGGGGGTCTGGGCGTCCGATGTAGAGAAAATAGGGACAATTTTCCCGGTTTTCCCCATCTTTTCCACCATCTACTGTATCCACATAATAATATTGATTGGCATCGTAAGCCAGTAAGATCGGGGTGATTTTTGCGGCTGGAATCTTGAAGAAGTCAGTAAGGTCTCTAGCAGTAGCCCGAGAGTTACAGATGATGTGTTCTGCTTGAGCAAGAACTTGAGGGATATAGTAGCGTTGGTAGGTAGTTAAGGGTGAAAAACCCTGGGGAAACCGTAACCCAATCAAATCATGAACCATTACCACATAGCGGCAATTGGTGAAGAGGGGAGCTTCTGGAACAGGAGAAAACAGAAGATCCGTTCGCAATTTTTTATAAATTCGCGGCAGTTGAAACTGAGTCCACAACAGACGGCGAAAATGTCCTTTCGTGCCTTGTTCAGGGCTTAAATTCCCTGGAATTGGGTAGCAAGTGTAGGTAGTAGCACTGAAACGGCTAGACGCAGTGGAAGAAATTAGTAAGGTAGGGTCGAGAGGTTTTAAATAAGGAAAAAGATTAGCGGCATAGTTAGCAATACCCGTAGGTTGGGAAAATAGAATCGAGAGATTGACCAACAATTGGCTCATAAAAAAATAATTAAGAATTAAGAATTAAGAATTAAGAATTAAGAATTGATAATTAATAATTAGCTATTTGGAAATGCTATAAAATGCACAAGGCAATACTAAATATAATTTCAAGGGAATCATACTTTCAATAAATTGTACCTCGATAAGTGCGATAAACCCTATAATTTTTGTTGACTATTTTAATAAAATTAACGTTGCTTAACCCCTTTCTGTTCCCTGTTCCCTGTTCCCTATTCCCTACTCCCTACTCCCTACTCACTATTCCCTACTCCCTACTCCCTACTCCCTACTCCCTACTCCCTACTCCCTATTCCCTTTACAACCAATTACCGACTAGAATAAAAGGTGCCCAAAACAGAGGTTCATTAAACTTGGCATCTCCAATCAAATTTAGTTGGGCTTTCCTGACAGCTTCTGCTTTGGTGATTTCTGGCTGTTTTAGGTATTCGTAAAACTTGTTGATGAATATAGCAGTGGAGTCATCACGCACTTTCCACAATGTCCCTAAGGTAGAACGCGCTCCCGATTTAATCGCAAAACCCGCTAACCCTAACATCGCTTGATCGTCCCCTTTAGCAGTTTGACAAGCACTAAGAACGAGTAAATCAATTTTGTCTTCTCCCAACAATTCTTGAGTACGCAGCAGTTGCTCTAATTCTTTGACATTAATTTTATTTTCCCAGGTTAGTATAAACGTCTCCTCAGCTTTGGAGCTAAACTGACCATGAGTAGCTAAGTGTATCACATTGGAGGTTTTAGTGGTTATTTCCTTGGACACTCTCTCGCTAGTGAAGTCTTGATTGAGCATGATTGAGTCTGGGTTCAAGCTTTTAGAAATTTGCTGAATTTCCTGCTTCACCCCTGGTAAAGCTTTAAAGCCTTGACGAGCTTCACTCAATCCCCCAGCAATTATACTAAATTTCTCTTTTCGTAACGGTTGTGGATCTAGCAGTTGCAACCCTAGAGACAGGGAAATATTGTATTTTTCCATTAGATACTGCTCTCCATCGTGTAAGGCTGCCATCGGCAGTTTACGTAATTTGCCATCCAGGATAAACACGAGGGTTTTGGTATCCGTTAAAATTTGCTCTTGTTCCGCAGGTCGGATTAGCCAGTCATAAACTTTTTGGAGGTGGGGTAAACGTTGGTCTTGCTTAAAGACAGGATGGAGGGAGCTCAAAAATTTAGTCAGGGTTTGATCCACCTCTGCTGCAGGCACAGAAGTAGAATAATAGCCAATGGGTTTACCGGGGGCGGAGACAATCACAGCTAAACGTTCTGGCAAAATAATCGGGTAAATTACCGTTGCTGACCTGTCAATCTGATCAATTTGGGCAACATTAGCATCTAAACAAGCTTGCCGGAAAAAGTTATCCAATTCTGCTAATTGTAAATCCTCAATGATCTGGCGTGCCTTTTTCAGGTACTCTTGACTAGGATTACCGTCTAGCAACAATTCTACCAGTTCTCGGTATACTGGTTCAACGCTTTTTCGGAAGGAAAACTGGATATCTGGATTAATGGAAACCAAATCACCACGCAAAGTTTTTAAGTCTTTGACTGCTTCCGTATAGGCGGCGATCGCTTCCGTCGATTTTCCCTGTTTTTTGTGCAATTTTCCTAATTGCCAAGCCGCTTGGGAACTAATTTCCGTGGCGTTAATTTGTTGGGCAATAATTAAGGATTTTTGGGTAAGCTTGATAGCGTCAGCTAACTGACCATTGCTACTATAAAGTTTACCCCAGTGATAGAGGGCATAGGCTTCAGCTTGGGCATCCTTGAGTTTGCGGGCAGATTTCACCGCTTGCACAAGGATTTGATTGACTTGTTGGAGCGTCAAAGAGTTACCTTTGTTACCCATTTGTTGCCAACTAGCGGCTAAGTTGACTGCACCATAAACAGAGGAGCGACTGGGCTGTAATTGGCTCAGTTGTTGGTAAATTCGCGGAGCGAGAGCATTAGCCTTTTGCCACTGTTCTAATTGGACATAGAGGCGTAGTTGGTTGAGTCGAGTTTTAACTTTTTCTTCTGGATTGGTAGTTGCCTTTTCTGCCCGTTTAAAGTAATCTAATGCTGCTGAATTATCGCCAGAATCAAGGGCTGTATTGCCTAAACTCAACAGGATAATTCCTAATTGGTTAGTGGCTTCGATATCCTCCGCAATAGATAAGCTTTGTTCGAGTACCTCTCTACTAGCGCTTACATCCCCCAACACTTCTAAAGCGATCCCTAAACTTCTGAGCATTCCTACTTTAACAGCAGAATTTTCTGTAGTTGATAATTGTTGATTAATCTCTTCGAGTATATCTTTTGCACGATTATAAAATCCTAAGCTTTGGAGGGCTTCCGCTTGGTTGATTTTGCTAATAAAAGCACCAGTTTTATCTCCTGCTTGATCATAATATTTTTGTGCCAGTTGAAATGTTTCTAGGGCAGATTGGTTTTGTCCAGTGTGGAACAGTAGTCTAGCTTTTGTATTAAGAATTTGCGCCCACAACAGAGGATTATTACTGCTAGCTGATTCCACTAAATTAAGGCTGGATTCAATAGCGGTTTGGGCAAGGTCCCACTGACTTAGGTGTTGGTAAGCTAAGGATAGATAATTCAAACTCAAGGCTTGATGGAGAGAGTCACCGCGAGTTGCGTAATCTTGGGCTGCTTGTTCCCAGATTTCCGCTGCTTGGGCAAATTGTCCCCTGTTGAAATAGGCTCTGCCTTGGTTAAGTTTACTACGTTTACTGGTAGCCTGAGGAGTTTGGGCTTGCAAGGTCGGAGCAATAGTGATTTCAGAGTGGTGAGGAGATGCGATCGCTAAACTAGCTAAACTAGGAGTAGCTGTCAGTGCTAGCAATAAACTGGGTAATCCGACGGTGACTAAATTTAGGATGGTTTTCATGATTGTCTTGGTAAGATATTAATGGTTAAAGTAGGGTGGGCAAAATAATTTCATCATTAATACTCATTTGAAGCAAACTGTTTTTGCCCACCTTAGCAGTTAAAGTAGGGTGGGCAAAGTAATCGCTCTCATTAATACTGATTGGAACCAAACTGTTTTTGCCCACCCGACAATCTAATCCTCTTTAATCGCACAAGTTGCTCGTAGAAAATCCCCAGCCTGGCTCGAGTTAACAACAGCGACTAATTCGAGATTACCTTCTGAATTAATAATCCAAGCATTAGCTTCCACTATCGGTGCTTTAGTATTAGTGTCTGGTTTACGATCTTCAGCTTGGGGTATGGCGCGCACTATGGATAGATCAGATATATCCCGCACATCCGATAAAATTTGGCCACCGGGCACCATAGCACTGGGATCTTGGGGGATACCACCCCGTCCGGTAATATAAAAACTACTGGTAGCAGTCCAACCGCAACCTTTAGCGATTTGTTGAGTGCGATCGCGCAGTTCTGTCGGTAGTTGAATTAAGCCATTAGCGGGATCGGCGTCAGGATTGTTAATGGTGATCACCCCATCTACCCCAAACTGAGAACTAGCGGTAATGGCACTATCAGGAAATACAAATAAGCCTTGGGTAGTAATCTTAATCTCTCCACCATTGCCTCGATTAGCGTCGGCTTGGATCAAGCTCCGTTCCATCAGAGTGACTAAATCGGAGTTAATGGTAATTTTGCCACCATCGCTATCGTTATCAGCTTCCGCAGTAATACTGCTGCCATTACGCAATAGTAAACCGTTTGTGATATCGAGGTTAATATTGCCTTTTTTCCCAGAGAAGGTGGAGGCGGTGATAGTAGCGCCATAATTGAGGTTGATGGTATCAGCCTTAATAAATAATTCTCCCCCATCACCAAATCCTTCATTTCTGACCCTAATTTCGGCATCTTGGGTATCGGGATCTCCTGAGATAGTTAACTCGGAAGTATTAATCGTGATGTTGCCAGCATTGGCAGTGGGGATGGGGTCTAGTCCAAATAGTCTTCGGAATATAGGAATAGGACGTCCTACCCTACTAGAAATCAGAGTCGTGGTAGAACGAGTTGGCAGGGTATCGAGTAAGGTGACAGACTCCGAAGCATTGATGGTAACACTACCAGCATTACCAGAATCAAAAGCAGAAGCATCAATTACTCCTCCATCGGTGAGCCACAATCTGGCTGTATTTACCTCCACATTACCCCCATCACCTTCACCAAAAGAGGCAGCACTAACTGCAGTATCCCTGTTGACACCTGAAAGTAAACCCACTATATCAATGGATTCTGTAGCATTGAGGGTGATATTACCCCCATCACCTTCACCAGCAGTAAAGGTTAAAATGTGTCCTACAGCTATTTTTAGTTGATTGGTGGATATGGTAATATCCCCTGCTCTGCCTTTGCTGAAGGTCAAAGAATTTACATCACTAGTCAAATCACTGGGATTCTCAGGGTTCAAAGCGGCCCAACCAATTATATTTACTGATTCAGGAGCAACAATGTTGATATTCCCTGAGTCACCTTCTCCAAAGGCGTTGATCAATAGATGTGCTCCCCCAAGCACGTTTAAATTTTTGGTAATAATTTCTATATCTCCTCCGTCACCACTGGATATGGAGAGGTTAGCCACAAAGGTATTGAAACTGCCGTTGGCGTCATTATCTCCGATAGTTACACTTTCAGTACCATGAAGTATCGTATTTCCCGCACTTTGACTACCTTCATTCTGAGTCAGTATGCTGGAGTTATCTCCGACTGTAATGGTTGCTCCTCTCAATCTGATTGAGCCAGCGGTGTTTCCACTGGTATCAAGGAGGGCGTTTTCGGTCAGTTGAATATCTCCTAAGTTTGACAGTTGACTCAAGTCCAGATCCCAGCCGGATGCTACTGGTGTTAATGGCACCATCGCACTAGAATTGTTGCTCCCTACTGCGGCGATTTCGATTTGTCCTCCTTCTGCCGATAGTAAACCACCCCTGAGGCTAATCGATCCTCCTACCAAGGCTATAGTATTCCCTGGTTGAACCTGTAATTGGGACCCGAAATTACTGCGATCGAAAGGAGCGAAAAGACTGCCATTTAGGATCTGTCCTGGACCAGTTACTGTAATATTTCCCGGATTTGTTCCCATCTGTAAACCAGGGGTAATATTAATCGTTAATAACGGCGCTTGGTTTGGTTCAGTGGCACTAAATTCAATCCCATCTCCAAATACTACACTCTCCGCAGTAGTAGCGAAAAATGAACCACCTAAGCCTATGGAAGCATTTTGCCCAAAGATAATCCCAGCGGGATTAATCAGAAATAAATTAGCGTTACCATTAGCATGAATCAAGCCGTCAATGTTAGAAATATTTCCTCCGGTGACACGGCTAAAGATATTGACAATATCCCCAGCATTGTTAAAAAAGGCTGACCCGTTGCTGGGTACAGAAAATTCCGAGAAGCTATGAAACAAATGATCTGAAGTCCTTACCCCAGATTCAATCAAGAAATTCACCCCATCATCACTAGTCACCGTAGTGGATAAGGTGCCATCACTGCTGATTTGGGCGGTGGCGATATTGGGGATGAGGACACTAGAGAGTAAAAGATGGCCGAGTAAATAGCATCGCTGAATAGTTTGATTCATCAACTTGACCCTGGTGGCTGATGTAACTTCGGTTTGAGTGGGATATGCTTATTTATCCCATCAGCGATGGTCAAACTCACAAATCGTCAGCTGTCAGTTGTCAGCCGTGAGCTAAAAGCTCACGCGTGCGCGTTCAGCTGTCAGCTAAAGTAGCTAAAGTAGGGTGGGCAAAGTAATCTCATCATTAATACTGATTGGAACCAAACTGTTTTTGCCCACCCTACAATCTACAATCTATGGCCACGCTACGCGAACGGGATAATTTAATAGTTCGAGATTATAGCACTACGCATTAAGGTGTTTGACATTGATACAAGCTGCCAAAGCTGTTATACCAAACTTTTGCCTTTTTCCTTTTGCCTTTTGCCTGTTGCCTGTTGCCTTTTGCCTGTTGCCTTTTGCCTGTTCCCTGTTCCCTATTCCCAGATCCGCTGTTCCCTATTGAAAACCGCTATATTAGATTACTTCGTACCATACAAGCGATCGCCTGCATCCCCAAGTCCTGGAACAATATAGCCATGGTGATCTAATTCTTGATCAATAGCCGCCGTATAAATCACTACATCCGGATGCTGCTGTTGGAAATAGTCAAGCCCTTGCTGTGCGGCTAATAAGCACAGAAACTTAATGGACTTCGGGCTAACTTCCTTGAGTCGGTCAACAGCAGCAACGGCAGTATTACCTGTAGCTAACATCGGATCAACCACCAACACATCTCGCTGAGTCATATCATCGGGGAGTTTGAAATAATATTCGATGGGCACAAAGGTATGGGGGTCACGGTACAAACCGATATGACCGACACGAGAGGATGGGATTAGTTCTAGAATACCATCTAACAGACCCTGTCCAGCTCGCATAATCGAGACAATCACCATCTTCTTTTCTGAAGCCAGCATCGGAGCTAGCATCGGCGAGATTGGTGTATTGATTGGTTCATACTTCAGGGGCAAATCCCGTGTTACCTCGTATGCCAACAATAACCCAACTTCTTTAAGGAGTTTACGAAATTTGGCTGTACTCGTTCCAGCCTGACGCATCAGGCTTAACTTATGCTGCACAAGGGGATGGTAAATTACTTTGACATTATTGATCATTATAGCGGTTTTCAATTGGGTGAGGTACAGAGTCTTGGGTTTTAGGGAACAGGGAACAGGGAACAGGGAACAGGGAACAGGGAACAGGGAACAGGGAACAGGGAAAAAATCCTGTGTACCTGATTAGGCTAGAAACAAATCATCTACCGACCACTGGGTACTAACCACACTCCTGGCTCCAGCACAGAGAAAACCGGTAGCTAGACTAAGCAAATCATCAGTAATTTTGGTAGGAGTGAAATTAACCTCGCAGGCTGAGACAACAACTTCGGAAAGATTGGGCATCCGCCAACCAGGAGTTAAAAGTTGACCCAGGGTCAGGGCACCATCTCCTAACCTTAACTGAGATTCCAACGGCTTCATGACGTTAGATTTGGCATGATGGCTGGAGTGGAGGATATGCACTTGCTGGGCTAAGGTTTGGTATGATTTGACCGTGGCATCCCGTCCTTGTAAGCGCTGCTCAGCAGGAACGTGATACATTTCCGCAACGGTTTTGCATTCAAAACTGCTAAAGGGCAGATCTTCCGTAGCATCTTCGACTATACCCATTTGCTGACCTTCAATTGCTGGGCGTTGGTGGCAATAGTGGAGGATTTGGCAACTGGGAACCAAGCGAATACCAAAGCGATCGCATAAGTAAGTAGTTTGGGTAACAGATTTAGTGGCAGAGGATTTGGAGGATTTGCTGCCCAAGACCATACCGCGAGTTTGGGGAAGAGAACTCTTTTCTTGCTCCGCTGGTAATAAACCCTCTTGCTCCTCACTTTTTAAGGGCAACGCAGCAAAAGGAATCTGATGTAAAAATATATGAGGCACAATAATCAACTCTTCAATCCCAGTCAGATACTGTCCCACCAGCTTTTCCAACTGCAAGCGCTCAGCAAGTTCCTGAAGAAAATCCCCCATCTTATGTTTCCATTCACTGTTTGAACCAACATAGGGAATAAACCAGTTTTATAAAATCCAATTCTGTAGTGCTTCTCCTCCCTGGCCTACACAAGTAAAAACTTGAGGACTGCGATCCTTGAGCAGGATAAAAATATGGGTATCCTTACCCGTTGTATAGAAACTGAGCAGAGCAGTGGTTGGTTCCTCGATTAACTGCTGCATTTGCTTCCAATCGAGATGATTCACTTGAATTTGTCCTGCCAAAACCGGGTCATAGCTGCGCAGTTGTTGCCAAACTTGCTGTTTTTGTGCCTCTAATTCCTGGATTTCTTTCTGGTATTTTAATAAAGCGTCCCTAGTCAAGGATTGATCAGATTGTTTCACTGCCATTCCCAATGACATGGTTTTATTAGGACTTCCTGCCAAAACTGGAACAGCCTCCGAAGCATAACCAAAACGGAGGGAATTAATACGCCGTTGCAGTTCCTCGTAGTCCTGCAAAAGCTGTTTTAGTTCTGGAACAATTTCTCCCTCTTGGTCTAATTGATTACTAGCCATCATATCTACCAACCGTTGGGCACGAGAACGTTCAGCATATTCCAGTGCTTTCTCGATTTCTCCTAAATTGAGGTAAGCTTGTACTATGTTGCCATATACCTCAATGGCATCAGCAAGAATCTTTTGGCGACGCTCCTCATCAATTACCCAACTCCGGCTTTGTTCTACCGCTTGGATAGCTAGGGCGTAGCCTTCGATAGCTAGTTGCCAATTGTTATTTTCCAGAGCAAAATTACCTAAATTGCGAGCTGTTTTCAGACAGTCGAGAGGTAAGTTGTCTGGAGTATGGATTTGTAGGGCATTTTTATAAGCAGTGATAGCTTGTTCGATATTCTCGGCTATATCTCCTTTTATTCTATTCTTGTAGGCAATACCGAGATTGTTTTGAGTCCTTGCCCACTCTTGGGGAAATGCTGACTTTTTACGGATTTCTAGGGCATGTTGATAATAAGCGATGGCTTGTTCGATATTCTCGGCTCTATCTCCTTTTATTCTCTTATTGTAGGCAGCACCGAGATTGTTTTGAGTCATTGCCCAATATTGAGGAAATGCTGACTTTTTACGGATTTCTAGGGCATGTTGATAAGCAGTGATGGCTTCTTCGATATTCTCGGCTCTATCTCCTTTTATTCTATCCAAGTAGGCATTGCCCAGATTGGTTTGAGTAATTACCCAATCTTGGGGAAATGCTGACTTGGTACGGATTTCTAGGGCATGTTGATAAGCAGTGATGGCTTCTTCGATATTCTCGGCTCTATCTCCTTTTATTCTATCCAAGTAGGCATTGCCCAGATTGGTTTGAGTAATTGCCCAATCTTGGGGAAATGCTGACTTGGTACGGATTTCTAGGGCATGTTGATAAGCAGTGATGGCTTCTTCGATATTCTCGGCTCTATCTCCTTTTATTCTATTCTTGTAGGCAATACCCAGATTGATTTGAGTGGTTGCCCAATCTTGGGGAAATGCTGACTTGGTAAGGATTTCTAGGGCATGTTGATAAGCAGTGATGGCTTCTTGGATATTCTCGGCTCTATCTCCTTTTATTCTATCCAAGTAGGCATTGCCCAGATTGATTTGAGTGGTTGCCCAATGTTGGGGAAATGCCTCCAAGGTAAAAACTGTGAGAATAACTTCATAACTAACAATGGCAATTTCTAGGTTATTAGCTATGTTACCAAGAGGAAACTGTTGAATCAAATTACCGAATTCGCCAATAACTCTAGCAATAATTTCAGCTTCTTTTGGCTGAAGTTGAGGGAGGGTTTCCCTTGCCCAAGATAGCAGTATCTGCCCTAAGTTTTCATCTAGCTTGTCAAGGTTCTGTTCCAGTAGGGGGTAAATGGATTGAGGACTATGGTCAGTTTCAACTGCCTGCAAGATGGACATTAGGAAATTGAAATAGTCTTCTAAAGGAACTTCAGTCGAATGAATCTTGAGTATCTCTGCTAAGTGCTGAGCAAAACTTCGCAACCAATTGGCATTGTTATCTCCATCCTCTTCCATTTGTGCTGCTACTGCTGCCATTATCTGCACCAACTCCTGATTCACTAGTTCTGTGTTGGCTTGCAGTATTTCCCCTTCCTGTCCTTTGGGGCATTGCAGCAGTTGTTGGATCAGGTTTAAATAAGCTTCAATTGCTTGTTCGTCCATATTTTCCTATTCTATTTCCTGTTACCTAATTCTAAGCAGATGCTTCTACTACCTGGAAAGAGCGATAAAATGCTTGCCAATTATTGCTATCTTCTGCCAACCTTGTCCACAATTCCTTAAGCCGTTTCGGATTCAACTTCGGAGCTGCTTCCTTTTGATTAGGCGTTAACCAAGGTAAATCTAAGGAATCGTCTAAGACAATAGCCAGAAACTCCTCTTGCCCTGTGCTATTAAATCTTATCTTTTCATTGTAATATGTTGCCCCTAGCTGAGGCATAAGTATTTTCTTGTCTTGGAGTCGATTAAGTGGAGCAAAAGCTTGGGAAGGACAGACTACATAGTTGCTATCTTCTAAACCGCGATTTAATAACAACACATGCTGTTGGTCACAATCTAGCTCCACATGTATATAGTAGGGAATGTTACAACCAATTACAGGTGGCTCGTCTCTATTCCCTGGGGGTACAACCAAGCCTCTGAGAGTAGGATCTGGAGTAAAACGAAGCCAATGGGAAGGAGATGCCGCTTTTTTAATTAGGTCTTGCCAAAGCCAATCCATTTGCCAGTAAGGAAATTTATGTTCCCATAACCAGCCATAAGCAATTCGCCAGGGAGATTGTTTTTCATCCCCTGGTCTTCCTCGTTTATGCTCCCAATTTACCCCATGTTTCGCCATTTCCTCCCGAAACTGCTTTTTCAGCTTTTTCAGTACTTCGGCCAGGGTAGCATTAATGCTCTGTTCATTAAACGCTCCCAGTTTTGTGTCCATTTTGCGAGCAATCTCGACATTCTCTTCTTGCCAGTTGTCAGGACTAAAACGCAGTTGAAAGCATACTTTTTGGGTTTCGGAGGTTTTGGATATCGGGAAAATCTGGTCAGCTATTTCTGCCAGGAACTGTTGTTGTTGAGATTGTTGGTTGGTCATGGTATTTATCATAAGAAAGGGAGTAGGGAGTAGGGAGTAGGGAGTAGGGAGTAGGGAGTAGGGAGTAGGGAGTAGGGAGTAGGGAGTAGGGTGGCACAGGCTTCTAGCCTGTGAAACTTAACTCTCATAAGCTGTTCGCGTAGCGTGCGCATAGCGCATTAGCTGACCACTGACCGCTGAATGCTTAACTAAATTATGCCATGTAGATTGCGAATTGTGTTAGCTACTTCAAAATTTTTATTTGTTTTTATTTTAGCATATTTTAGTTTATTAGTTCATACTTAAAACGCCTATTTTTATTTAATTATATTTTCCAGTAAATACCGTTCCAAATTTTTATATCAAAGCCCTATACACCTATTTTTTTACTCCATAAGCTAGAAGTCAGATGCATTTAATTTAAACATCATGGCCATGACCAAGAAGACTAATCGCAACCGAAAACGTTGGCTATTAATAGAGTTCGTTGTGGAGTTACTAGCTTTGTTCCTTGATGCAAACCTAATCATAGTGTTGAATCTTTGCTTGTTGATTTGGCGTTGGCTCAGGGAAGAAGAAGAGGAGGAGTAGGGTCCATATCATAGTTGTAAAAAAGAAAGTAAGTGTGGCAAGGGTGGGGAGATGGGGAGTGTAAGGTAAACAGGATTTTTTCCCTCTTCCCTCTTACCTGCTCCCTGCTCCCTGCTCCCTGCTCCCTAAAACCTAGATATTTGTACCTCACAAGTCTTATAATTGCTATAGTTGTAGTCTACTACTTCTTTGACTAAGCGCACCCTCAGCCCAATCTCAGCCATGAAATTCATCAGCCCCAAAACCGACTTTGCCTTTAAAAAAATCTTTGCCTCCCAGGAAAGTAAGCCGATTCTGATTAGCTTCCTCAATGCTCTTGTCTATCACAATCAACCTCTCATCCAAGATTTGGAAATTATTGATCCTTATCAGTCTTCTCCTCTGCCAATCCTCAAAGACTCTTTCCTCGATGTGAAAGCTAAGCTGAAGGATGGTTCTCTAGTGATTATTGAAATGCAGGTTTTGCAGGTAGAGTCTTTTGCTCGTCGAGTTTTGTATAACGCAGCTAAAGCTTACTCACTACAATTAGGTAAAGGGGAAGGCTACCGTTATCTCAAACCAGTGATTGCTCTGACCATTACCGATTTTATTATGTTTCCTGAGCATAATCAGGTAATTAATCATTTTGAGTTCCGAGAAAAAAGTACTAACATCAGCTACGTAGAAAATCACTTAGAATTATTGTTTGTAGAGTTACCGAAATTTGAGAAGCAGTTGGAGGAGTTAGAAGAATTGGATGAGTTGTGGATGTATTTTTTAAAAAATGCCCCTTCCTTAGATACAGTCCCAGAGAAAATGGCACAACTCCCAGAGTTTCAACAGGCATTTGGGATTGCTTCTCAGGCGAATTTAACCAGGAAGGAGTTGGAAGAACTAGGAAAACGAGAAATGTTTATTCATGACCAACAAGGGCTGATTATTTTTGCTGAGAGACAAGGGAGAGAAAAAGGAATGAAACAAGGAATAGAAGAAGGCATGAAACAAGGGAGAGAAGAAGGGGAGAAAGAAAAAGCCCAAACAATTGCACGCCAACTTATGCCTCTTTTGGATGATGAAACGATTAGCCAAACTACTGGCATACCTGTAGAGGAAATTAGGAAGCTTCGCTGAACAACTCAAAAGGCAATAGACTAATGAAGAATGAAGAATGAAGAATTTAGAATGAAGAATTTAGAATGAAGAATTTAGAATGAAGAATGAAGAATGAAGAATGAAGAATGAAGAATTTAGAATGAAGAATGAAGAATTTAGAATGAAGAATGAAGAATTTAGAATGAAGAATGAAGAATTTAGAATGAAGAATGAAGAATTAATTTTTAGCATTAGCCAGTTTTGTAGGGTGGGCAAGGGGAAATAAATTGGTTGGAGCGCTTGGATTGACCAATCACCTTGCCCACCAGGATTAACTGTGGCTAGCTAGCTTGGCTTTTGGCGTTGCTGAATCAACTAATGAATAGCAGTAGAGTGGGCATCTTGCCCGCTCGACCAGATATTGATAACGGGCAAGATGCCCGTTCCACCAAGATGCCCGTTCCACCAAGATGCCCGTTCCACCAAGATGCCCATTCTACAGGTGCGACCCAAGGGCGCGAGGGATTGCTCGCGCCCTTGGAGGCGCGCACCTACTCTTAAAACCAGATGATCGCGCATTCATTCGAAGATTCAGCAACGCCAACCTTAGGGGTGTTAATCTCAGTAGTCTTAATCTCAGCCATGCTGACTTAAGTGATACTGACTTAAGGGATGCCAAACTCAGTGGGGCTGACTTGAGTGGCGCTGACTTGAGTGGCGCTGACTTGAGTGGCGCTAGCTTGATTTCAGCAAACTTAAGCCATGCTAATCTCAGTAATGCCCAAGTCACAGGAACTCGGTTTGGGAAAAATCCCGGTCTGGTTGAACAGACTAAGGATAACCTGATCAAGGGAGGAGGGATCTGGGAACCTAGTATCACCGAAGTGCTTCTGGCATTGATCGAGTTAAATTAACCCATAAACTAGAGCAAGACCCCCGTTTTGCAGCTCGTTTTTATCGATTGCTTGCTGCTGCTATTGCTGATCGAATACACCTGACCACAATTAGCTTACTTTACTTCGAGAAAGAGTATCAGATAGAAGACCCGATGGCGACTAACCTGAAGATTGATGAACTAACAACCTCCAGTCACTATCGGTTCATGGCTACACCGATTCATAAGGACTCAATCAAAACCTATGAAAAAGTTATTTTAGACAAAACTAAGGCAGCGTTACTGATTAATGGAGTGATTGAATCGTGAGCTATCAGCTATCAGTTATCAGCTATCAGCTATCAGCTATCAGTTTATGCGCTACGCGCACGCTACTTGAGGTGCTATCAGCTTTTGAATAAAATAAGCTGAAAACTGATTAATGACGGCTGACGGCTGACCACTGATGGCTGACCACTGATGGCTGACCGCTGACCGCTGACCGCTGACCGCTGACCGCTGATAGCTAAAAATTAATCCTCTTTTTTAATCACTTTAAACTCATCTAGCAATTGCACCCAATTGATGGCATCTCTCTTATCATAAACCCACCCGATCAGATTGATATCTCCTGTTTCCCAAGCAAATTTCCACCAAGCATCTAACTGTTCCTCTGTAACATCTAATCCTATTATTTCATTTTTAAAAGTATCACTGGTAGGCTGACTGGAGTGATGCCCCTGGATAAACTGTTGCCAGTCAGCTACGGTAAACTTAAAATCGTAATCCTGTGCTACCTTAACTACCTCTTCTGGATTTATAGTAGCTATTAGCTGCTGTTTTAAATCTTCTTGTTGAGAAACAGCATGGAAAAATTGATCAACATTTTCTGTATAAATTATAGACATTAGGTATAAAAAATGCGTCACTTAGGGACGCCAATTAATCGACTTTACATCTATTATTATAAATAATTAGTCAGCTGTCAGCCGTCAGCCGTCAGTGGTCAGCCGTCAGCCGTCAGCCGTTGGCCTTGGCCTTTGGGCCACGCTACGCGAATGGCTGAAAACTGATAGCTGATAGCTGATAACTGATAACTGAATGCTTACTATTTTATTTCCAAGAAGATAAAGGTGGTGTCTCTAACAAGGCAGCACTAAGACTGTCGTGAATCTTGGCATTAGTTGCCAGAATCCGCCCAGAATTAATATCAATAGGACTGCGATCATAAGCGGTAACTTTACCACCAGCTTCTTCTAGGATAACGATGCCAGCCGCTACATCCCAAGGAGAAAGCCCTCGTTCCCAATAGCCATCCAATCGTCCAGTAGCAACATCACACAAATCGATGGATGCAGAACCACTACGGCGAACTCCTTGAGTCAGATGAGTCAGGTAACAGAACTCGGCATAGTTGTTATCGGAAGTCTGCCGCCGGTCATAGGCAAATCCAGTGACTAACAAGCTCTTACTCAGGTCAGAGACTTGGGAAACCTGGATTGGCTGACCATTGCAGGTTGCCCCTAAGCCCACAGCTGCACACAATAACTCATCCCGAAAGGGATTATATACTGCTCCCACCTGAGGCTTGCCGTCAATCAACAACCCCACAGAGGTAGCAGCAATGGGGTATTGATGGGCATAATTAGTAGTACCATCGAGGGGGTCAATCGCCCATAGGTATTTACTTTGATTGTCTCCCAGTTGACCCGATTCTTCTGCCAGAATCGAATGGTCTGGCACATCGTTTTTGAGTATATCTAAGACTACTGCTTCAGCTTCTTTATCAGCTGCAGTGACTAAATCTCCAGGACGTCCTTTCTCTTCTATAGTTTTGAGATTGCCCCAGTAAGTTTTCAAAACATCACCAGCAGCAGTGGCAGCTTTAGCGGCAATATCAAGGAAAGTTTGTAGTTGTTCGGAGGTATGTTCTGTCATTGAGCAGATAACCTGTAGTTTATCAATTGAGTCGGTAAGCAGTCAGCGGTTAGCGGTCAGCGGTCAGCGGTCAGCGGTCAGCGGTCAGCGGTCAGCTTATTTTATTCAAAAGTACCTCAGCGTGGCACAGGCTTTGGCCTTGGCCTTTGGCCACGCTACGCGAATGGCCACGCTGTGCGAACGACACTGTGACTGTACCCATAAGCACAGCTGATAGCACCTCAAGTAGCGTGCGCGTAGCGCTTAAGCTGATAACTGATAGCTGATGACTAATAACTAATAACCACTAAGGATTTTGACGGCGAAATTCTGCTGGTGTCAAGCGCAAAGGCTGATCTGGGTTCCAAATCCCATAGCCCATAATTCTGGCGTATTCTTGAGCACGGGCTATTTTAGCATCATATTTGTTATTGGGGACTAGGGGTGAAGCTAAGGCACAGCCCTTAGCTACCAACTGCTCATTGACCAACACACCATCTAGCCATACATAGGCTAACCAGCGGCTATAGCGGTCTTTTTCCTCAACATCAAGCTCTAACATAACCGATTTTTGATCACCAGTTTCACTAGTTTCACTGAGCATCTTCTGTAAACAGGTTTTCGCCTGATCTCCCCAAGGCTTTTGTTTCCAGCTTGGTGCCTCTATACCAATCATCCGGATTCGTGCCATTAATGGTGGATCTTGATTGGAGATCAACACATCCACCGTGTGTCCACTGATCACCCGTTGCACTTGAGCTTCAATCTGGTTGGGGACATTTGTTAATTGGCATCCCCCAAGCAAGAGCAGAAAGCAACTAAGCAGGCTCCCCGCTCTACTGCAGCTCTGCTCGGCTATTGTCCTAATCCTCATCCAGTGGCAGCCCAAACCGAACCTTCCCTTTAGCAAAATATCGACCAAACTGAAGTTCATACACTTCATCTTCATCCTGAGTCTCTACCTCTAGGTCTGACCGGGGATAACTCACACATAATAGAGCATAGCCTTGGTCCCGCAATTGTGGAGATAGTCCCATGGCTTCCGGTTGGTAGACTTTTCCTGCCAATACTCGCACTGCGCAAGTGGTACAAGCTCCATTGCGGCAGGCAAAGGGTAGCTCTACACCCTGCTTTTCTGCGGAATGCAAGATATAGCGGTCAGTTGGCACGTTTACCTTGTGCTTAGCACCAGTTTGGCGATTATGAATCTGAATGGTGTACGATTGAGTCATTGACTTCGTATATAATTTTCTGTATAATAAGAAATCGGGCGATGAATTGAAAAAGATTCAAAGCTCCAACTGAATACTTTACCTGGAGAGGTGGCCGAGTGGTTGAAGGCGCAGCACTGGAAATGCTGTTTAGGGGCAACTTTAACGAGGGTTCGAATCCCTCCCTCTCCGTTCCAATTCAATCAATAATATCAGCATTCAGCGGTCAGCAGTCAGCGGTCAGCAGTCAGCCGTCAGCCGTCAGCCGTTAGCCGTCAGCCGTCAGCCTTGGCCTTTGGCCACGCTACTTGAGGTGCCGTCAGCCGTCAGCCGTCAGCTAAAAGCTCACGCTACTTGAGGTGCCGTCAGCAGACGTAACAGAGATTAAACCAATACTTACCTGGTAAGCTATCAGCTATTAGCTGATATAGCACTACGCGCTACTGTTAGGACATTCCTAAACTCCGAAACTTACTCATAGCTGACTTTTGACTTCTGACTTCTAACTTCTGACGCTAAGCGTAGCGCTATAGCTGATAGCTGATATAGCAGTCGCCAGGGCAGGCGCGGACATGACAAAAGTCTCAAACCTAAGTAAGCGCAAGAGTTTGACTTCTGACTTCTGACTTCTGACTTCTGACTTCTGACTTCTGACTTCTGACTTCTGACTTCTGCTATAGCTGATAGCTGATAGCTGATAACTGATAGCTGACCGAAATACAAACCTGAAAGTCAATTAAGACGGCTATTGCCTATAAAATTATTGAAGATCCCAATTATAGAACATCTAGCTGTAAGCCTTAAATGAAGCAGTTGATTCAAGGTCTGCATCAATTCCAGACCAATTACTTCCAGACCCACCGAGACCTATTTGAGTTACTGTCTCACGGGCAGCATCCCAGGATACTATTCATCACCTGTTCAGATTCTCGAATTGACCCGAGTCTGATTACTCAAACTGAGCCTGGTGAAATGTTCATCATCCGCAATGCCGGGAATATCATACCGCCTTATGGAGCAAGTAATGGCGGTGAACCAGCAGCAGTAGAGTATGCTATTTATGCCTTAGGCATTAATGAAATTGTCGTATGCGGTCACTATCGCTGTGGAGCGATGAAAGGTTTACTGAAAATCGACAAGCTAGAAGAGGACATGCCAGCCGTTTACCAATGGCTCAAGCATGCCGAAGCTACTCGCCGGATTATCAAAGAACACTATCAAGACTATGAAGGTGACGAACTCCTGAATGGGGCGGTGGAGGAAAACGTCCTTAACCAGCTACAAAATTTACGTACTTACCCAGTTATTCAATCTCGACTCAGAAGTGAGGACATTCGGCTTCATGGCTGGGTCTATAAGATAGAAACGGGAGAGGTTCTGGAATATAGTCCACTGCAAAAGCAGTTTGTACCCCCTCAATCCCAGTTTTCAAGAGGAGCATGGATAACACCTCAGCAGCAAGCAAGAATTTATAAAGGTTCTCCAGAATAAACTCTAAACTAAGTAATAATAAACCAGAAAAAAAGTAGATGCAACCCTGATTAGAGGTGCTATAATCCAATTAGCATCATTTTTACTCTTAGCCTCTGGTAAACTGTTGTCAGTAGTCGTCAACAGTTTACAGCCAAAAGTTAAATCAGCTTCTTAGTTTACAACAACCTATTTGCAACCCTATGTGTAGATGCCCTGATAGTTGATTCCCTTTGGACTAGTTATTGTCCTACCGTCTTGATAACGTTAGTCAACAGAAGATCCGAAACTAGCTCGTTTATAACAGCCTCTATACTGCCGAGATTTCGGTTTAGATATTACTATAGTAGAAGCTATTTCAGGAATAAGATAACCGTACAATTGCCGAATTAGTTGAATAGCCTATTTGGAGACATTGGGCAATTTTACGGTTATTTTGGGAATGGGTAATGGGTTAAGGGGAGTAGGGAGTAGGGAGCAGGGAGTAGGGAGCAGGGAGTAGGGAGTAGGGAGTAGGGAGTCGGGAGTAGGGAGTAGGGAGTCGGGAGTAGAAATATGTCTTAAGCTTTACTTCGACTGCTATATCTTTGGTTCGGTATTAGTCGCGACGGGGAAATTGAAAAGCGGAGGAATAATAGCGAATGGAAGAATTAATGACTCTCAAGGAATTGCTCTACGAAGGCAAAATCCCTGAAGCCCTGGAACTGATTGAAGAATTGGAGGAGATGAGCAAATCGGATAAACTGAATAAACTATTTAGCTATGGAATTATTCTGCTGTTACATCTAATTAAAAAAGCTGCTGAAAAACGGACGACTAAATCTTGGGAAGTATCAATCCGTAATTCTGTTAAACAAATTCAACGTACTAATAAGCGCCACAAGGCTAAAGGAACTTATTTAACCGAAGAGGAATTATTAGAAACTTTAGAAGATGCCTATCAATCCGCACTAGACCGCGCTTCATTAGAAGCATTTGAAGGAAGTTATGAAGCTGAAGAAATTGCTAAAATGGTGGAGCGGGAGGAAATCATAAAAACAGCAATGGATTTGATTTTATAGGGCTGAATGCTTACATAATTTCTTACATAATTTTTGTTCAGAACTTCCCTACTCCCTACTCCCTACTCCCTACTCCCTACTCCCTACTCCCTACTCCCTACTCCCTGTTCCCTACTCCCTATTCCCTTTGCTACAAATATTAGCATTGATTACATCGATAAACTTAACTGAGAGCCAAGGGATGTCTTAGATACTTCAATCCTGGTCTGAAAGGCTTCTTTAAACTGAGGCATATGAGTCACGGTTAAAATACAAGCAAAATCGGATGCGATCGCATTAATTGCTGCAATCAATCGCTCACACCCCTCGGCATCTTGGGTGCCAAACCCCTCATCCACAATCAACATTTGTAAGGATGTGCCTGAGCGTTGGGCCAACAGTTGTGCTAATGCCAGACGAATGGCAAAATTAATCCGAAATGCTTCACCACCGGAATAGGTTTCATAAGGTCTAGTACCAGTGGCATCAGCAATTAATATATCTAAGGTATCAATCAGTTTGGTTTTTTTCTTAGAAGACCGACTCCCTGCCTTTTGGGTAACAATTTGGATGTGTAACTGATTCCCGGTCAGTCTAGCCAAAATTTGATTGCTTTGGGCTTCTAGTTGAGGCAAAATATTCTCTATCATTAGTGCCTGGATGCCATTTTTGCCAAATGCGATCGCTAATTCCTGATGCACCCGATATTGCCGCTGGAGTTGTTGGAGCTTTTCGAGTTGCTGTTGATACTGAGTTTGTAGGGATTCCAGTTGCTGCAACCGTTGTTGGAGACGCCCCTGCTGGGATAGTTGTTTATCCATTTGCTGTCGGCGCTGCTTCATGCCCTGTTCTAAGGCTTGGATGTCCCTAGTGACATCAGGACTTTGTTCCATTTGCTTGACAATGTCCTCAATTTGTGTATTAACCTCCTTGAGATTAGAGCGTCTGCTCTGGAGGGTTTGATTTAGGTTTGCCAAGCGTTGACCGACTTGGGGCTGTTGCTCTTGGGCAGTTTGTAATTCCTGATAAGGCAGTTGCCAAGATTGGGCTTGACGCAACGAGGCTCTTACTTGATTATGAGCATCCAAGTTATAGCCAATCTCAGCAATGTATCGATCTAGCTGATCCAATTGCTGCTTCAACGGGGAATTCGTTTGTAACTGATCCACCGAGGCTTGAAGAGTATCCAGCTTCTCTTGCAGCTGTGGTTTCTGGGCATCAATTTTTTCCTGACGCCGCCGTGCTTCTTCTAGCTTAGCCGAGTGGATTTCAGCCCAGCGCCAGCGGTCAACTTCCCCCCGTGCTAGAGCATGGGTTTGTTCGTCGTAGTTGAGCTGTTGGATTCGGAGGTCGAGTTGCCTTAGTTCTTCCTGTAACTCTACCCCATAACTAGGAATACTAAGGGATTGTTGCAGTTCTTTCTTTTCCTCAGATACTTCATAGAGTCGGTCGTAAACTTCGTCAGTGGCTTCTAGTTGTGCTGCTAGTTGTCCCCGTTGTTCTAGCAACTCTTCATAAGGAGAGAGTTGTTTGGAAATTTGGGAGTATTCATGGCGCAACACCTGAAGTTCTCGTTCACAAACTGTTAGCTGCTCTCGTACTACCCAGAATTGATCTTGAACATCCTTGTGCTCAGCAGTAGTTTTCTGAATCACCCGGTCAGAATGGGCTGCATCTAGAGGCTGCTCGCATAAGGGACAAACTGCGTTCTGAACTTGCAGCAATTCGATTTTTTGGGTCAGTTCCCCCAGTAATTTTTCATAGCGACGTTGGTTTTCGTGGAGGCGTTCTCGAAAGCCTCGACGTTCTAGTCCTTTGTCCTGTAACCGAGACAGGTAGACCCGCTTTTTCTCTAATTCCCCAAGTTCAGCCTCTAACTGAAGTGCGGCCTGTCTCAGCTGAGGTGTTGTTGCTACTTGCTGGGATAACTGTTTTTCAGAAGAGACTAGTTCTTCTAATTTGGCACTGAGTCTGGCTTGAACCCGGTCAAGTTCGCTTTGGATAGACCCACGGCGTTGCAACAAGGGAGAGACTTCTAGTTGCAGATTATCTAGCTGCTTGAGGCGTTCACGAGCTTGGTTAAGTTGTGCCAGGGCTGTAGCCACTTGCCCTGAACGGGAGAGAGTATCTTTAATATCTTGCTCTTGAGTACCCAAGGCTTCGAGTTGAGCTTGGATATCACGGATTTGGAGATTATGTTGATTAATTTCTTGATTGAGCTGCTGTTGAAGTTGTTGTCGTTGCTGTTGCGCTTTCTGATAAGTCTGTAATTTTGCGGCAAGACTTTCTTCAAGTTCTTGTAGCTGGAGGTATTCGGCATAACCAGCAGTAATTTGTTGGTCTTGAGAGAGTAGTTCAGAAAGTTGTTGTTGTTGAGCAACAGCAGTAGCAATGTCTTGTTGTATGCGATCGCAATCTTGAGTAAGATTACGATATTGTGTCCTCACAAAGTTTAGCTGTTGTTCCCAGCTATTCCGCTGATGTCCAACAGCTTGTAGTTGTTTGAGTTGTTGCGCGTCTTGGTCTTGGTCTTGTTGCAGCTGGTGTAAGGCAGTTTCCAGGGTAGCTGTTTCTTTTGCGATCGCATCCCGTTCTCCCAGTTGTTCCTTAATACCCTGCAAACTTTGTTCTAGCTGTTCTACTTGACCTTTCAACTGCTTTGACAAATCCTTTGCCTGGTCTGCCAATTTTTCGTACTGGTCTAGTTTGAGCAAATCTGCCAGAATTTGTTTCCGTTCACTGGGACGCCTGACCATAAACTCATCGGCTCGACCTTGACGCAGGTAAGAGGAGTTGATAAAGGTATCGTAATCTAGCTTCAGATTCGCTATTATTAATAATTGAGTTGCTCGTACTCCTTTCTGGCTTAAAGACTTAAAACCATTTGGTGTTTCCACTTGAAACTCTAGGGAACTCCCCTGTTTTCGGTGGCGAGTCCGAATAATTCGATGGGTTTGTTGATTATTTTGAAAAATAAAGTCTACTCGGACTTCCTTCGCCCCAGTATTGATAACATCGTTTTCCGAAGCAACACGGCTTTGTCCCCAAATTGCCCAGGTAATGGCTTCTAGCAAGGACGATTTCCCGGCTCCATTCTGACCACAAATACAGGCAGTGTGAAGACCGCGAAAGTCTAGAGTTGCGTCGCGGTAGCTGAGGAAGTTTTTTAGAGTTAGTTGGATAGGAATCATCTAGGTTCCACAAGCCTTACACACTTTGATTAGTGTAGCGACGTATATATCAGTTTTCTAGGTCTTGAACACTCATTTTTACAAAAATTAATAATTCCTCAGTAAGCAAAAAGTCTTAGCTAGACCATCAGTGGTCAGCGGTCAGCGGTCAGCGGTCAGTGGTCAGCGGTCAGCGGTCAGTGGTCAGCGGTCAGTGGTCAGCGGTCAGTGGTCAGTGGTCAGTGGTCAGTGGTTAGCCGTCAGCCGTTGGCCAATGGCTGAGAGCTGATAGCTGAGAGCTGATAGCTGAGAGCTGATAGCACCTCAAGTAGCGTGCGCGTAGCGCATATGCTTACGCCATTTCGGTTTTGGAACCATGTTCCATAGTGAACTCGATCAGGCGTACTATTAATTTAAGTAGGATGAATCTAATCGGACATCGAAACTGGGGTAAACATTATGTCAAAAGCTACGGTGCAATATACAACCAAGGATTTAAAGGAACTCGGCTTTTTCGTTGAAGTCCCCGGCAGAACCGACAATGCCAAAAACAGAGCCAAAGCCCTCGAAGAGATTCAACGGCGCATGGAAGACTCAGAAGACACTACCGTCAATGAGGATAGCTTTGCCGATGGCTTGAGTGCTGACGATTTGATTTTAGTTGAGCCACTAGCTAGCACTGATACAGAGGGTGAGGAAGCAGAGATTATTCAGTCAGTAAAAGCGATCGCATCTTTAGCAAGTTTAAGGGTAAATTTAGAACAAGCTTGCCAACAAGCTGTGGAATTACGGCCAGTAATCGAAGCCTTATTTTCCCCAGACCCCCTGACACCGGAACATATGAAACTGGCAACGGATAGAAATTTTGCCAAAACCTTAACAAAATTTGCTGAAGCTAAAGCCGCTCACGATCAGTATTTGCCCATTGCCAAAGAAGCTTGGGAAATATTAGAACCCGCTTTGCCACCATCTCAGCATAAAGCTAATCCTCTAGGCTCGGAGGTAGTAGAACATACTGAGAGTAATGGCAAAAAGGGTGTGACTGTGAATGAGTCATGAAACCTATGCCTAGAGGCAGGGGCTTCTAAAATTGTTTTCTAAAATTGTTTAGGTGGGGAGGGTTGAATCAGTCCCTATGCCGGATGTAATGGTATTTTTTTACTTTCCCCTCTTCCCTACTTCCCACGTCCAGAATTTTTCCCAAACCTGGCCTCTTGGACGCTACTACCAATGCCCTGAATTACACCACGAACCACTAGACCAATACTTCTACCAAAGACTTGGGTCAACAGATACACCACACCATTACCAATCCAAGTGACAGCCGCTTGCACACGGGGAGAAAGAGCATCCCGTAGCTCATAGGCTAAAGTCACAGCTAGCTGGAAACCTCCCAGCTGTTCTAATTCTCGACGCCGGGGAGCATAGATACTGGTTTGTTTAATGCCAGTGTCAGTTAGGATAAATAAATCATATCGACTCTCGAAAATTGCTTGTGGCTCACCAAATAGTTTATCTTGGCGATATCGCCAGGAGAGATTATTGCGAAATCGAGCAATTTCCCGAGATGACATTAGATTTTTATGATAAAAATTTACCTTAATAATTTCTACATCAGCCAATTGATTTAATAACGGTTGAATCACCCCATTAGCAATTTGGATAATTAAATTGTCCAGGATAAATTCTGACCGTTGAATTGCTTCAGGGGTGTGGGCTGGATAAGAGACATTATCAATGATTAATGAGCTCTCAAATAGTCGATGACCTAATAAATCAATTACTAGAGGAATTTTATCAAGAATTTCTTTTTTGACGATGGGATAGTTACCAAGCAAAATAGTGACAACTTCTAGTTGAGTATTGTCCGTGTACAAGGTATAATACTTTCCGAAGAAATCTGTAACTGATGCTTCCCACAGATCTTTCAGAATCAGCTGTTGCTTCTGAGGTAACTGTTCCAGTGTTACTTGAGACAAGCGCAAATCTTCAACCAGCTCTTCAAAGGTTTGGAAGACTAAACCAAGTAACTCTGCTCTTTTCTCTACTTGGAGAATGTCAATTTCTAGGGGAACACCAGAGAGGTTGGATAAACCAGATTGAAGTTTTACCATTGTCCGGTTCATTGTCCGGTCAAATATCTGCTCAACTAGTGGTGGCTTAGGGCTAAGCTGGGATTGAGCCATTGGCGCAACAGTCAGTGACCTTTCCGGTTTAGGCATTGGGACTAAGGAATTGTCCCGTGACGGTTCCACCAGAATGATGCTAGCAGGTAATAGCTGATCCGCCAGCCAACGGGCTACCAACAGTTCTCGACGGCGTCCAGTCCAAAACAGCCAATCCCAATTGGAAAGACGAGGATTTTGCAGCTGACTATTGACCTGGGCTAAAGCCGCTTCAAATTGTTGGAATCCTGATTTACGCCACTGTTGATACCAGGGAGCAAAACCTGCAGCTTTATAAGATACAGTAGGTAAGTTAGACAGTGTCTGCCAATAGGATTGACCCTCAATAATTTGACCAATGGCTTCAACAATGGTAGAGATCGCTACTCCTTTGGGGCAGTACCCATTTACACCCAATGCTTGAGCTGCTGCTAGTACAGTGGGTTGAGATTCCCTGGTCAGTAGTAAGATTGGCAAGTTAGGGTACTCCTGCTGTAATCGCTGACACAGTGGCAATCCTGATAAGGCTATCCCTTCACTTGAATTAGGGGGATCCAAAGCTAGTTCCAAAATTGCCAAATCCACGGAGTTGGTCGCCTCTAGTGCCGCTAATCTTGATAGGGCTTCTGTACCAGTATCAGCCTCAGCTACAACTAGTAGATCCTCGAAGGCTTGCAAGGCAGTCCTTATACCCAATCGGAATACTGGGTCATCATCAATCAGAAGGATATGAGTTATGCGATCGCTCATCTGGAGATAGCCTATAGGAAATGGCTTATGGCTAAAGCCTGTAAACCAATGAACGCTATGAACAATTAGCCGTTGAAGCTAGCATAACATTACCTTTTGTGGCTTGGGGGCTGAGGAACCGACCCGCTGGAGCAGGAATCCCGAAAAATTGTTAATTGTTAATTGTTAATTGTTAATCGTTAATTTAAAATTATTAATTCTCAATTAACGATTAACGAAATTTGATAATAACTGTTCAGATTAAATCAGTTTAACGCCCAATTCTTGGTCTTTGCTTAGGCTTGTGCTTGTAGCTGTTCCTGTGATTGGGCTAGCTGCTCCTGTAGCTGTTCGTGTGATTGACCTTGTAGCTGCTCCTGTGATTGGTCTAGCTGTTCGTGTGATTGAGCTAGCTGCTCCTGTGATTGGGCTAGCTGTTCGTGTGATTGAGCTAGCTGCTCCTGTGATTGGGCTAGCTCCTGTGATTGAGCTTGTAGCTCCTCCTGTAGCTGCTCCTGTGATTGGGCTTGTGCTTGTGGTTGTAGCTGTTCCTGTGATTGGGCTTGTAGCTGTGCTTTCTCTGGTTTCGGTGCCTTGGGTTTTTTCTCAAATACTTGAATGCCTGGTTGCTCTACCCGAAACCCTTTGTTAATTTTCGCTCCCAGTTTGCCAGTAATAACAGCGACCCACATGGAATACATCTCATTAGCCGTCGTGATTTTTTTCCAAACTTTAGGTTTGACCTTAATCGTAAAAATCGTGCCATCGCAATCAACATTAAATTCCTGCCAGCCGTTTTTAACAGTTTTTACTGTAGGTAACTCGTTGATTTGGATAATTATTTACAAACTGCCAGTAATTATTACCTTTTTTGGATTTTTTAATTGACTGGTTTCATCAGCTTTTTGAATACTCATTATTTCAAGCATGGGCAGCTCCTTTGGTAATCACAGTGATTTGTTTTAGGAATATGGTTAAGACAATAACTACAGCAAATATATCAGCTATAAAAATGCTGATTTAGCCAACTTTTTCCACTAACCGAAACCCCTTGGGTCAAGATGTTATACTGGTCAGGGGGAAGTCAGCAGAAGTCAGTTTGGTAGGCATAAGGAAACAGTGGTTGATCTTTTGTCTAAAGACCACCAATCCAGAGACCTTTTCCAGCCATCCCATGTCAACTGACTGACTTATTTACTCTGTGATTTTGCATTTTCTCATATTTTTATGATTTCAAAAGCGACTGCATCAAAAATGTTAGGTAAGTTTGAGAAAGTCAAAAAAACCTAATGGTTCTGGATTTGACCGATATGCAGTGGTATTCGCATCTTATTTGGAAATGCCTACTGGATATGAGAGTCATTGAATAAGTATTTTTGCTTAGGAATTTTGATAAGTATTCAGCTATCAGCGTGTCGCGTATCAGCGTGTCGCGTATCAGCCATTAGCTTATGGGCTATGGGCACGCTACTTTAGGAATAGCTTTTGAATACAATAAGCTGAGCACTGATATCAAATCCGGTTGAATAACCATACTTCCTGGTGAGGGGAGCAGGGGAGCTTCGGGTGCAGGGGAGCAGGGGGAGAAAGATGTTGTCTGGATATCGTAAGTGTGGGCAATTATCCGGATTTGATATGACCACTGACGGCTGACCACTGACGGCTGACCACTGACGGCTGACGGCTGACGGCTGACGGCTGACCGCTGAATGCTTACGAATTTTTAAATCTTTTCTGCTGAGTAAGGCTTCTAGAATTTAGATGCCTTTGCCATGAACCGATATGCGATCGCGCTCCTCATATCATGTCAGGATAATTACCCTTAATAAAAATCGCTCCCATCTCCCCATCTCCCCATTTCCCCATCTCCCCATCTCCCCATCTCCCCATCTCCCCATCTCCCCATCTCCCCATCTCCCCATCTCCCCATCTCCCCATCTCCCCATCTCCCGACACTTGCCATATCTAAACTCTGATAACTATTGGGGGGATTCCATCAAAGCGGCGCGTCAAAGAGCAGCGCGCCGCCATCCAAAACCTGAATCAGATTGAGCTTAGGGCTTCGAGTTAGCCTACTGCTAAGCATTGCTGCAGATCAGCAATGCTATTAACGTTTTCTAAAATTAACTCGGGACACATCCGTTTAATTAAGCCAGTCAGCACCTTACCTGGTCCGACTTCCACCACTTTCTCAATCCCTTCCACTGGTAGCCTCAGAGAAATTTCTCGCCATCGTACTGAACCAGTAATTTGAGACTGGAGTTGATGTTTTAAGGTAGCTGCCTCGACCGTGGGTACAGGGTCCACATTCGATAATACTGGTACCTGGGCGTCAGCAAAGGGGACAGACAGCAAGAGTTCCTGGAACTGAGCCGCTGCTTCAGCCATTAAGGGAGAATGAAAGGCACCGGACACTTTTAGAGGAACAGCCCGTTTCACTTTAATCTGACTCAGCAAATCCTGAACTGCTGTTGGTTTACCTGAAATTACCACTTGAGCAGGACTGTTATCATTAGCAATAACAACATCCTGTATCTGCTGGATTTTTTCTTCAAGTTCTGGGCGTTTGAAGCCAATCAGAGCAACCATCATGCCATCAGAAGCACTATCCATCAATTTAGCCCGATGTTGGACTAGGCGTAGCCCTGCCTCAAAGTTAAATACTTTGGCAGTGTAGAGGGCAACATATTCTCCCAAGCTGTGACCCGCTACTAGATGGGGTCGTTCCCCTTGTTCCATGAGCAGATCAGCCAGGATACTCTCAACTACGTATAAGGCAGGTTGAGTGTAGAGGGTTTGAGATAACTGATCGGACTCCCCTTGACAAATATCTAGGACAGACCAGCCTAAAATTTCCTCAGCTTGCTTAAACTTAACCTTTGCAGACGGCAGGTCTAATAAGTCCACTCCCATACCTGGTACCTGGGAACCTTGCCCAGGAAACACCCATGCAGTCTTTATCATTTATTTATTATTTATTGGTCCTCAAGAATCAATTATCTGCTATTGCTGTACGATTTGGTGGTCTTATCGGTTTCAATTATGTCATATGCGCTGATTGCTGAGTGCTGACTACTGAGTGTTGATATGAGTAGTATCCCTCTTCTGTCACTTTCCGAATTCAATGATTAACAAATAAGCCAGATTATCCAGAATAAAAAAAAAATGACATTGATTAATTTCACTAATTAGCTGATTCAATCCCACCAATAAATTACTATTAGGTAAAATATCTAACCAGGGAAAAATAATCCATAACATCATGATGGGTTGAATCAGTAAACGAAAATTGTTTAACACATTATCCCATCCACCTTGATGATTCCATTGTTGATGATTACTCACCTGGATATCATCAGTATCTGTCACCTCATTGGCCACTTCTGCCGATTGATTGAAAGATAAAAAAGCTGGATAATTTAAACTAATCATGGTGTACACAAAAAATTATTTACCACCATTTTTCGATATCCTTAAACTTATTAAAACGGTAATCTGTCCATCCTAATTCTTGTTTACACTGACGAAAAGCATACTCTACCCATGTTCTTAATCCATACAAATCTCCCAAGATTTTCTTGAGATTACCTTTCAAATTAGTCATCACAAAAGAAGTTCCATTCTCTGGCATAGTTTTTGGGTCTGTGGTTATTTCCCAGTAAGTTATGGCTCTCCTTTTTCCATAGACTATTTCTCTAATGTATCTAGTTTCTGATTTTTGATTACTAAATGTTCTGGTAAATTTACACCACTTATTCGCTCTAACCCTCTGTGAGGATGGCATCCAGACTCCATGATTACTCCTAATTGCTACTACATAAGCTAGCAGGGCGACAAAGGGGATTGAAAACTAGACAGGGCAAGCTCAATAGCACGTTGACCCTGATTGTAATGGAGAATCCAACGACGATTAATTTGCAAAAGTTCAGACAAATTTTGTTGGCACAATTGCTGTAGGTGGAGCCAATTATGAAGATGTTGACCAATATAAAAAGAGCTATGTCTACGTTGTGAATTTGAGGAAGTTTCCGGTCGTGCTACATATTTTTGAATGCCAATACTCTTAATATTTTGACCGTGAATCATGGCACTAGTATAAGCAATAGCAACGACAACAAGTAGAATATTCACGCTGCTGAGGTTTGAGCTTAGAACCTTCAAGATTATAGCCACCTGCTTTAAAATATCGAAACATCTATTCAATATCAAAACGCTTTTGATAAGCTCGAATAGCTATGTCTAAATCCACCAATTTAGTTAAGATATACCAAGGTTCTTTTGTTTTAAAGCCTTTGTAGTTTCTTGTCTTGATGCAGTCGCTCATGGGGGGGGACCCCCAAGACCGCGCTGCATCGCTTTCCACTTAGCCGCAATATTGAAAGTCCCAAAGCCAGTTTGCTGAGTCACCTGTCGGTCATTGATAAAAAGGTTCATCCCAGGAGTTAAACCCCCTGGGGGGGCGACGATAGCGATTGAAACGATTGATACGTCAAGAGTGTAACGATCTGTGGTAGAAAAAGATAGGTCTTTCATTGTCAATAAGACCTATCTGTTGAAAATGTTACCATTATTATATCAAAACCATCTAAAATTTAAACTAAAGGATCGTAATTCTATTTTAGCAAATATTGTAGTTATTCTACTACAATCAATCAAAAGAGAAAGCCATTGAAAAATTAGCCAATGCTTTACCT
>NZ_JAAHHZ010000071.1:0-34938 GCF_010672005.1 Moorena sp. SIO4A5
GAAACTCAGAAGATATGACTTGAGGATGGGCAAACAAAAATTAGGCATGGTCATCCCCTTTGGAATTAATCTAGAGAGTCGCGTTGCTCAGGGGCGGTTTTGCCACAGTGATGATCCGCGATCGCATCACTGTAGAGCGCCGAACACAATAAAAACCCCCAGCAGTCAGCTGGGGGCAATTATCCAGGAGATTTATCTTTACTACATCCGTTATAATTAAATCCAGCAGGAAATTGACTAGCTCCGGAAAGATTTCATGGTTGGGCTCAAAAAACTGAAGAGGCTCAGAATATATGACTTGAGGATGGGCCAACAACAATTAGGCATGGTCATCCCCTTTGGAATTAATCTAGAGAGTCGCGTTGCTCTATAGCAATACGCGCGCGGGTATTTACAAATAATGGTGAGGGATAAATTCCTAAAAGCTTTGTAAAACTTGGCTTTTCTCTTCCGGTCTTGATGCAGTCGCTCACGGCTGCATCAAGACCAGGCTCAAAAATGTAGTTAACGATACTCTTAAGCCTCGAAAACTACTTCTTACCTATTCCCTATTCCCTATTCCCTATTCCCTATTACCTATTACCTATTACCTATTCCCTGTTCAACACTTCTGAGGCGATCGCATTACTGTAGAGCGCCGAACACAATAAAAACCCCCAGCAGTCAGCTGGGGGCAATATCCAGGAGATTTACCTTTTGAGGGTAATTATCGAGCAGATTTACCTTTACCACATCCGTTATAACTCTTAAATCCAGCCTGAAATTGACTACATCCGGAAAGATTGCTAAAAGATTGCTCCTCAAAGATTGCTCATTGTTGGGATCAAAGATATTACCTGGGAATTGGTGAAGGAGTGATCGGGTAAAGGGGTGATCCGGTGAAGGGATGATCGGTTGAGCAGTTATGACCTATGAAGGTAACTAGGGATGACGTGGACAAGAGTAATGTCCATTAAAATGGTAGTGTCAAGAACACAATACAAATATTGCTAGAGAACTGGCTATCATACAAAAAAATTTGGTAGGAAAGCGATGGAAAGCTTAGTCTGCGTTAATCTTGCCGAGTCCTATGAAGACGCGGAGAATTTTCCGTGGCAAGATGATAATGGTTTAATTCGATGGTTGGATGGGCTAAACAGTCCCACTATTCCTAGTTCAGCTTGGATCAAGATTAGTGCGATCGCAATTGCCCTAACCATTCTCAGTACCGCTGCTCATGCCAGTGCTAAAGTGCTTCAAAAAGGCAGCCGTGGATCACAGGTGACTTCTCTTCAGAAAGAGTTGGCAGCGGCTGGCTTTTATAAAGGTCGGATTACTGGCAACTATGACATGTTAACCCAGTCTTATGTTGCTATCTTTCAGCAAAAGAAGGGACTACCAATAGATGGTGTGGCTGGACCAAAAACCCTAGCAGCTTTATATAAAACTGCTGGTACTGATATTCGTCTACCAACAAACACACAGCTCAAACGCGGTAGTAGAGGAAAGGTAGTCAGCGATCTGCAAAAGAAGTTGACATCCTTGGGATTTTTTAATGGTCCGATCACTGGCTATTACGGGCGCATGACCCAAGCAGCGGTAATTAAATTTCAGCGAGCCAAGGGATTACGCGCGGATGGCGTTGCTGGACCAAACACATTGTTCGTAATCAATGGTGGTTCGATCAAAAACGCCACTGAGTTACGGCGAGGTAACAGAGGAACTGCTGTGACCAAACTGCAACAGCGGATGAGGGAGTTGAAAGTCTACAACGGTCCAGTAACGGGATTCTACGGTCGTTTAACTGAAGCAGGGGTCATAAAATTTCAGCGCTTGAGGGGACTACCAGTGACTGGTATTGCTGACTCTCGCACTTTGTCAGACTTAGCCAAAAATCCTAATGATAAGGATATTATTCCCAACGTCACTGAGTTGCGACCAGGCAGCAATGGCGAATCGGTGAAACAACTGCAAAATCGCCTCACAGAGTTGGGATTCTACAAAGGGCCAGTAACAGGATACTATGGTAAGTTAACTGAGACTGCAGTCAAAGAGTATCAGCTTTCTCGGGAACTGCCAGCAAATGGCATTGCTGACTCTCGTACCTTATCAGCACTACGGGGCAATTCTTCTGGAATTGCCGTTGCTGCTAGCATCATTACTCCATTAAAACGAGGTAGTAGTGGCACAAGAGTGAATAGCCTTCAGAATCGCTTGATTTACCTAGGCTACTATAAAGGACTAAAAGATGGCGTATTTGGACCAGCCACAGAGGCAGCCCTGAAGCGATATCAACGGGACAAAGGCTTATTACCCAGTGGAATCGCTGATGCTAAGACCTTTTCATCTCTTGCTCCACGGTGATAGGTGTTCGTCTGGTATAATATCAAAACCTTGAAAGCCCCTTCCCCGCCTAACTCGCTATTTGTGTGGGCGGGGTATCCTGCTGAAATTTTGTATGAACCAGGATGCCTACTCAAACCATTGAAATCCTATCAGCTGAAGAACTGCGCCGTACAGTAAATCGTTTGGCATCTCAAGTGATCGAACAAGTGAGTGATTTGTCCAAACTAGCACTGGTGGGTATATATACCAGAGGTGTTCCTTTAGCTCAGTTGCTAGGACGTCAGATTGAAACCCTAGAGCAGGTCAGTGTGCCAGTGGGAGCGTTGGATATCACCTTTTATCGGGATGATCTCGATCGAATTGGCATTCGCACCCCAGCAAAAACAGATATTCCCTTCGATCTTGATCGTAAGATAGTGGTGTTGGTGGATGATGTCATTTATAGAGGACGTACCATTCGTGCTGCTCTAAATGCGGTGCTTGAGTATGGTAGACCCCAAACGATTAAATTATTAGTGCTAGTAGACCGAGGACATCGGGAACTGCCGATTAGTCCAGATTTTACGGGCAAACTACTCCCCACATCCGCCGAAGAACAGGTAAAGGTTTATCTAAACGATAATGATGGTCGGGATGGAGTGGAATTAATTAAAGTAATTAGCGCCTGAATCGTGATCAGATTGCTCTTATTTTCCAAATAATTATGACCCAAACCCAACAGCGAAAGGCCGACCACATCAGGATTTGTCTGGATGAAGATGTTCAATTTCGTGCCAATACCAATGGACTTGAGAGGTACCGCTTCACTCACTGTTGCTTACCAGAACTAAACCGCAGTGAGATTGACATATCTACCACATTTCTGGGGAAATCCTTGGGAGCACCATTGTTGATTTCTTCTATGACTGGTGGTACTGAACAGGCAAAAACGATTAATTTTCGTCTGGCTGAGGTTGCCCAACATTACAAACTAGCCATGGGGGTTGGTTCTCAGCGAGTAGCTGTGGAAAAACCCGAGGTTGGTCATACCTTTGCGGTGCGCTCCCAAGCTCCGGATATTCTTCTATTTGCCAACATCGGTGCGGTTCAGCTTAACTACAGTTATGGACTAGAAGAATGCCAAAAGGTGGTTGACCTGTTAACAGCAGATGGGCTGATTTTGCACATCAATCCCTTGCAGGAGTGCATTCAAGATAACGGGGATACTAATTTCAAGGGTTTACTTGACAAAATTAATGGTTTATGCAGTAAGTTGACGGTACCAGTGATTGCTAAAGAAGTGGGTAATGGCATCTCAGCGGCTATGGCCCAGAAGTTGCTGGAGGCTGGTGTTACCGCTATTGATGTTGCTGGTGCGGGGGGCACGTCTTGGGCAAAGGTAGAAAGTGAGCGAGGATTAACCGCTCATCAGCGTCGGTTAGGACAGACCTTTGGTGACTGGGGTTTACCAACCGCTGAGTGCATTACCAGTATTCGAGCCATTGCCCCCAACATTCCCCTAATTGCATCTGGGGGATTGCGCAATGGTTTGGATGTGGCAAAAGCGATCGCATTAGGAGCCGATATTGCTGGTCTAGCATTACCATTCCTCCAAGCAGCAGCTGAGTCAGTAGATGCCGTTGATGCCTTAGTGCAACTGTTGATGGCAGAAATCACTACTGCTCTATTCTGCACCGGTAATGCTACCTTGTCTGATCTCAAGCAATCCAACGCTTTGAAAAAGTTAGGATAGTGGTAATAGGGAGTAGGGAATCGGGAATCGGGAATCGGGAATCGGGAATCGGGAATCGGGAATAGAGAATAGGGAATCGGGAATCGGGAATCGGGAATCGGGAATCGCCCTTAATCCTTAATCCTTAATCCTTAATCCTTAATCCTTGATGCTTAATCCTTAATCCTTAATCCTTAATCCTTAATCCTTTATGCTTAATCATTCATTCTTTATGCTTAATCCTTAATCCTTAATCCTTAATCCTTAATCCTTAATCCTTTACCAAATGCGTCAATTTATTCAACAAACATTTGCCAGCCTAGTAGGAAGTCTTGCCGGTTTAATTCTATTTTTTAGTTTAGCTACTAGTGGATTCCTGTTTCTACTGATTGCAGTGGCATCCAAAGATACAGGGCCACAGGTTCAAGATAAATCAGTGCTGGTGTTTGATTTATCGGTCAATATCAGCGATACCAATCCTACCTCAAGCACTAGTGAAGTGATTGAAGAGGTGTTATCGGGTCAAGAAAGCAATATCATCCCTTTGCGCAAAGTGCTCGATACTCTGGATAAGGCAACTAAGGATAAACGCATTGTTGCCCTCTACCTGGATGGAGCTGCATCTAAAACTGTTGGCAACACTGGGTTAGCAAATCTCAAGGAGGTAAGGGAGGCTCTGGAGCGTTTCCGAGCTGCTGGAAAAAAAATTATTGCCTATGACGTAGATTTGGGAGAACGGGAATACTATCTTAGCTCGGTTGCGGATACGATAATTCTTAACCCGATGGGAGTTGTGGAAATCAATGGCTTGAACTCTTCCCAACTTTTTCTGACCGGAGCTCTCCAGAAGTATGGTATTGGTGTTCAGGTGGTTCGAGTTGGCAAATACAAGTCCGCAGTTGAACCGTTCTTGCTCAAACAGCTGAGTCCTGAAAGTCGGGAACAGACTCGAGAATTGTTAGATGATATTTGGGATGAATTTTTGACAGCAGTGGGGAAAAGTCGTGAGATTACTCCCAAGACCTTGCAAGCGATCGCTAATACTAAAGGGATGTTGATCGCATCAGAGGCCAAAACTCAAGGTTTGGTGGATCAAGTTGGATACTTCGATGAGGTGATTGCTACCCTCAAGGAGCTTACTGGAGAAAAAGAAAAGGATAAATCGTTCCGGAAAATTAAGCTGGCTACTTACGCTAGAGCGAAAAGTCCTTACTCTAAAAATCGCAAGTCTAAGCATAAAATTGCCGTAGTTTATGCTGAGGGTAGCATTGTTGACGGTCAAGGAAACCTTGAGCAAGTGGGGGGTAAACGCTTTGCTAAACAGCTGCGCGAGCTACGGCTGGATAAAGATATTAAAGCAGTAGTGCTAAGGGTTAATAGTCCTGGTGGCAGTGCTACAGCCTCTGAGATTATTCAACGGGAAGTGCGGCTGATCCGTGAGGAAAAGCCAGTGATTGTGTCTATGGGCAATGTGGCAGCTTCTGGTGGCTACTGGATTTCTACCTATAGCGACCGAATTTTTGCTGAGCCAAATACTATCACTGGTTCTATTGGTGTCTTTGGTGTACTTTTTAATATTCAAGAATTAGCTAACAACAATGGTCTGACGTGGGATATTGTACAAACAGCTTCTTTAGCCGATATTCAAAGTACTGTCCGTCCCAAAACAGACCAAGAGTTAGCAATCTACCAAACCATGGTTAATCAGATTTATGACCAGTTCATTGACAAAGTAGCAGAGTCACGTAAATTGCCTAAGGGCAAGGTGAAAGATATTGCTCAGGGACGGGTTTGGTCAGGTATAGACGCCAAGCAGATAGGTTTAGTTGATGAGATTGGGGGTATTAATGATGCTATTAAGTATGCCGCTAAGCAAGCTAAGTTAAAGGATGATTGGAAAGTAGAAGAGTATCCAAAAATTCCTAGTTTCGAGGAAAGGATTCTGGAGACACTGACTAATGATGTTAGGGTCACAAGCCGACAATTACCTGAGCCACTAACTACAGAGTTGCTGAAGCTAAAACAGGATTTGGCAATTTTCACAAGCTTCAATGACCCGAAGGGGATTTATTCTATTTTGCCGTTTAACTGGCGGATTGACTAAGGGTTGAACGCGCACGCGTGGCCTTTTGGCCAAGGTTGTCTGTCAGAATGAAGAATTAAGAATTAAGAATTAAGAATTAAGAATTTGTAATTCTACATTCTTAATTCAAAAAGGTTGTTCGCCTTTGGCTTTCGGTGAAGGGTACCGTTAAATGTAAATTACACTATTTGCCCCGTTCCCGATTCCCGATTCCCGATTCCCGATTCCCGATTCCCGATTCCCTCTTAAAACCGATACTTGCGAATCTGCTGTTGAGAATCCTTACTTACCAGTGCCCAGATTCCGATTGGTAAAGCATTACCTTGAGCATCCACCTTAATTTCCATCACAATTGGTGGTGGTGATATCGGTAGGTTAGAGTTCTCTTGCCTAGCACTATTTAATTCTTCATTAATTTGTTCCCGTTGGTCTTCTGGCATATAGTAAGTTTCCAATCCGTACTCAATCGAACCATAGTTAGCAACACCTTTGATAGGAATCTGATTAGCTGGTAGTCGCGAAGGAAATTGGGCACTTAAGCTTACTGGTTTCCAGGCTATTGGTAGTTTAGTTGAGTTGGATGAGTCTGGTGCTTCTAAAATTACGTAAAAACGGGTACCAGGCTTGATAAAGGTTACCTTGTTGCCATTAGGTTGTTGCTTGGGCAATTTTTGCCAGCCAGGAAGATTGCGCAAGTTATCCTGATTAGAGATATAGTATCTTAGAGTTTGGGAATAGCCTCGCAAAAGTTCATAAGGGTCTACTGGCGCTGTCTGAAGGATGACAGTTTTTCCAGTCAGTGTAGTGTAAATTGCCTGGGTGGGAACAGTAATAATTAGTGCGGTTTGAAATAAAAGAGGTACCCAGAATCGCCAGCTTGGTATAGGACGGTAATACTCAGAATTAATGCTCATAGGTCATAAGTCATAAGTCATAAGTCATAATTCAGACTTCAAATAGCGCTCAAACCATAGTCCAGCACCAATAATACCTAGCCCACAGAGGAATAAGACTATGGATTTGACTAATAAACCAGTATCGTACTCCAGCATCCGGGTCAAAATTTGCAGCGTCAGTAGCACCATGCCACCCCAGAATAAACCTCGTTTCCCCTCTGCTAGTCCGGCGCGGATTAAACCGATGTCGATTAGGAATAAAAGCACATTGAAGATGAATACCGCTATGATGGGTAGAATACCAATACTGAGATGCCAATAGGGAACTAGGGCGCTGATCACAATCATAATAGCCACAACCTTAGTTGTTGAGTCCATTCGACGCAACAGTTTTATCCACGCCCAGATCGTGAAGCTACCTAAAATGACACTATCAATCACAGCAGGTTCCAGGAGTATTGAGGTGACGTCAACTAGCGGTTTGACTGATGGTGAACTATCCCATAACACGTGGAAAGACAAAAAATAAAATGATAGGCTGAGGAAGGTGATACCAAGGGTGCGGGCTGTGCTATTAAATTCCTGGAGGTTGGGCTGAATTCTTCCCAGGAAACCCCCGTATGACCATAACAAGGCTGGTGGTAGAGCGCATGCGATCGCAGCAATCCAACCGGGATAAGGCCATAGCTCGAAGTTGATCAAGTTCCATTCCAGGGCAGCAACTACTGCGATCGCACTTAAGCGAAACATCCATCGTGAACGGCACCAGTAAGCCAGGGGAATAAACAGTAAACCCGCAAACACTGGCATATGTTGTATGATTAGCCTTAGCCAAGACAACTCTGTGATTGCCAGAAATTCTGGCTGGGACATTCCTTGCACATACCCTAATCCAATCAAGACCATTGCCAGCATCCCTAATAGGGTCAAGCGTAGGCTATAAGCCATGGCTAAGACTCCTAATCCCCAAATCAGGTATAACTGATAGAGTGGTCCACTTTGGTGGAACATTTGGGACATCAGTGCTATATTGGCTCCTAAAGTCAGGGCTCCTAAAAGTAATAAACCTTGTCCCAAACGGCAATGCCTACCTTGGGTTGGGTCTCGCCATAGATAGAAGCCAGCAATGTTGATCCCGAAGAAGACACTCAGAAGCAAGGTCACTTTCAACCACCGAGACCAGGCTTGCCAGTTGGCTGCCACAAAGGTGATCATGGCCAAGCCTAAGAGAAGACTGCCTAGAACTAGCAAAATTACGACGAATCGATTACGGGCCGCTACTTCCAGGTCACTAAATTGATAGCGTTCCGCTAATTGAGCGTATAGGCCAGCATCAATCAACCCTTCTGTTTGCCATTGTTGTGCTTCTTGACGTAACTGGTGACGAAATTTATCGGAAGGCATCACAACCTATATTTTAGAGCTTAAGACTTTCCTCTGGGAATATACAATGTTATAATCACTAACCGACTGAATGTTTGATTATGTCCATGATATGGTGTAAACATTCTGTAATAATTAGATAAGAGTAAGTAAAAAACTGTTAACTAGAATCGGAGCTAATGGTAAACCAGAGGTCAACGAGTGGGTCGTAGTAGCTCCGAACATGTGGTATATAGGAGTTTTGATTTTACTGCATCCGTCTATTCAGTTGAGGTTGGTAAGGTACGTCAGAAGATTGTCTAGACGTGGCAAGTTTTCGTCGCTCAAATTTATCTTTATCCACCCTAGTGACTGCTGTCAACAATTTTTTCTTTTTTTTGTTATCGCCCGGAGGTATCTCTAAATGTCTATTCGTCTGTACATAGGTAACTTACCTAAAGAAGAAGTAAACCGTGATGAGCTGCAAGCTATTTTTGCTGAAGCCGGTGAAAACTTTAGCACAAAAGTGATTAAAGATCGTAAAACTGGTAAATGTCGGGGCTTCGGCTTCGTCACGGTGGCAACGGATGAGGAGGCTGATCAATTCATTGAAAAGTTCAATGGTCATATGTTCAAGGATACTACCTTGAAAATTGAAAAAGCCCTGCCACGATCCAAGAATCAAGACAAAGAAGCATCTAAGGAGAAAGAAAAACCCAATCAGGAATCAACCCCATCTGCCAACAACACTCCTCCCCCTCGCCGTAACAACAACAAGAATAAGTCTAAGCGTAAGCAGCAACAGACTACATCTGACCCCGCTGGAATTCAACCCGATCCCCGTTGGGCTAATGAATTGGCGAAGCTGAAAGAACTGTTATCGGCTCAAACTACTAACTCTTAAGTTGGGATAAATCTAACTGATTTCCATTACCAATTCTGGCAAGATTAGCCCTACGTCCTACCCGTCAGGGAGGCGTGGGCTTATTCCTCTGTAAAGCTTCAGGCTTTCCACGCAATTTTTAAATAAAAGATCTAATCACCTCAGATTGGGTTTGACCAGTCTGCTGATAGTGCTACTTTAATATCGATATCTGACTCATTCTGCCAGACAGAGAGTCTTTTCTTTTTTTTGGTTGATGATCAGTGGCAAATCCCGATAGGTTTATGGTGTCTTAAGCCAGATCAGGATAGCTTACCAATACCAAAGAAATTAAAGCTAACGAAACAGTAAGCTATTGAGCTTGATAGATAGCTGTTAATTTTGTGTGCGCAGTACCAACTACCTATTAGCTTAACGCTGATGGTGGAAAGTCTGGCAAGCTCAGGTAATTTTGCATCGTCTGTTACCCGATCGATTTAAAATTGTGAGTTGTGAATTAAAACTTACGTTTTAACCACTAACCACTAACCACTAATCACTAACGTTGTTATGAGTGCAGAAATTGACCCCATTAAGTTAATGAAACAGGAAGTTGGCAAAGCAGCTGCCAAGCGGGTGCAGTCGGGAATGATTGTGGGGCTAGGCACTGGTTCAACGACTGCCTATGCAATTCAGTTTTTAGGCGATCGCTTAAACTCTGGAGAGATTAAGGATATTGTAGGGATCCCCACCTCTTTCCAGGCAGAAGTCTTGGCGAAACAGTACGGTATTCCCTTGACTACCCTTGATGCGGTTGATCACATAGATGTAGCGATTGATGGTGCTGACGAAGTCGATCCCCAGAAAAATTTGATTAAGGGGGGTGGCGCTGCCCACACCCGTGAGAAAATTGTAGATTCCCTGGCCAAACAATTTATCGTAGTGGTGGATAGCACTAAAATAGTTGACCGCTTGGGGTCTACCTTCCTATTACCTGTAGAAGTTATCCCGATGGCAATTACACCAGTTATGAATGCCATTGAAAAGCTAGGGGGTAAACCGGAACTGCGCATGGGGGTCAAAAAAGCTGGACCAGTGATTACAGATCAGGGAAATATGGTCGTTGATGTCAAATTTGATGCCATTGATAACCCAGCTGAGCTAGAAAAAACTATCAATAATATTCCTGGTGTTCTGGAAAATGGTTTATTTGTTGGGGTTACGGATCTGGTTCTAGTTGGAGAAGTTAAGGATGGTCAGACCGTGATTCGGGAAATGTAACACGTCCAGCACTAAAGCTTGAAAGTGCCGTGGGATTCTTGCTTGATAGAAATACTCTTGATAGAAATACTCAGATATTTCTCCCAAGCCAAGGCAATTAAGTGTATGTCCCACGGCTTGATTAATTTTCCAGGTAGAGAATAGTTGATTAGACTTTGTCGAGCTTAGCCACCAGCGGCAAAGGTGAGCATGATCACTGCTGAAAGCAACATACCAGGACTTAGTAACAGAACTAACATCAAAAAATCATGGGATTCCATAATCGTAAACTCTCCTAACTGCTTCTTTACTACCTTAACCTGCTACAAAGGCTAATCCCGGAAAATCAAGAATTTATCAAGAATTCGTAAGCGGTCAGCCCTCAGCGGTCAGCCCTCAGCGAAAGGCCTTTGGCCAAGCTACGCGAACAGCGGTGAGCTAAAAGCTCACGCGTGCGCGTTCAGCTTCAAAAAAAACATCGTTCGCGTGTGGCACAGGCTTTGGCCTTGGCCTTTGGCCACGCGGGGCGCGTTTGGCCACGCTGTGCGAACGACGCTGGGATTTAACTCAGTATTAAACGAATGCTTACCTCTTTTATTCAAAAGCTGAACGCGCACGCGTGCGCGTAGCGCATTAGCTGATAGCTGAATTGTCCTTAACTTGGAGCAGGAGAATAACGAATTTATCAGCATCTTCTAGTTGCTGTTAAACGTAGGATGGGTTTACCCTGGGAATCAGTTTACAATACCTTGTAATTTAAGTTTGAAACCGGGAAGCACTGCTTCTCCAGATAACTCTTTGGGATTATCTATAACCTCAGTTTTTTGTCCTGAGCGATAAATTTCAACCCGTCGATTCTGAGGGTCAATCAGCCACCCCAAGCGCAAGCCATTGTCAATATACTCTTGCATTTTTGCCTGTAGCTCCTTGAGACTGTCAGACTTTGATCGCAACTCAATTACGAAATCAGGACAGACTTTAGGGAAAGTTTGTTTTTGTTCCTCTGTCAGTGCATCCCAGCGGTTACGTGACACCCAAGAGCTATCAGGGGAACGATTGGAGCCATTGGGAAGTTCAAATCCGGTAGATGAGTCAAATGCTTCTCCTTGTTCCGGGTTTTCCTCATACCAATTGCCCAATTGCCTGCTAATACTTAGATTTCTTTTACCGGTTTCCCATCCTGTTGGTGGATTCACAATCAATTTTCCCTCAGCAGTTCTTTCTAATCTCAGGTCTCGGTTAGCATTAGCTAATTGTTCAAACTGTTGGTGACTGACGTTGAGGTCCAAAGATTGTGGAACTATTAGCTTTAGTAGGGGTTCTAGTTGACTTGACATAACCGTTAATCCTTGGAATTGAGATATAACGAGAGAGCAGAAGATAAAGAACTCACGTCGGTTAATTTTACTGGGATTATGGGGAGTTTATCTAAGTCGCGTTCGCTTTTAGCGGAAGCTTAGCTTCATCGCCTTTGGCGTGGCCTACGGCCAATCGCTTAATGGATAATTGAGCAGGGAAAACAAAGGTTGGGCAATCTGCGAACATTTATCTTGCTGTTCATTCTTGTCCTGATTCAAAAATTTTATCGACGATCTCCTGCCCAAGATGCCACATCATCCTCCGACCAAGGGAATGGCGGATTGCTGCTATAGTCAATAAAATAGTCGTAGCCTAACTGGTCATAAAGCTCATCCACTAATGTCTGTAATTCTACCATTGGTTCGGTATCCCCAGGAAGAAGGGGAAGCCGAAAAGAGGGAATGCGATCGCCTTTGGCGTGGCCTACGGCCAATCGCATAAATTAAAAAGGTACAAGTCAGCCGTGGGACGGGTATTAGAACGACTGACTAAAATCCGATAATGACTCAGATTACTGGTGTTAGAAACAGGCAGGGGTTCTCCATCTCGCAACAGGTCAATTTCGACCAAATGAGTCATACTCTCGAATATCTGCTGCCGTTTGGCTTCGTATTTCTGACGCCCTTCTCCTCGTTTATTGGCAGGAGAGATAACTTCAATCGCTGTCACCACTTCCTTAGTGGCTACATCTTTAACCTCGATGTAGGATTGTCGGACTTCTTCTCGTAAAGGAACAGCTACCTTAATCGGTTGAACTAACGGTTCAGATACCGCAACTGCTGTAGCCATTGCAGCTGAAGCATCTCGGCTTTGTTGAACCGTAACATCGGGTCTACCAATGGCAATCTTGGTTGAGCCAGCAATCTTATAAACCCACTTATCGGTAACTACCCGATATTTAGGTAGCAGTTTCGGAATTAATGCTCTAGCCAAAGCCGCCACCAATTGGTTGTGGAAATCCGACCAATATTCCGGTTGTTCGAGGTAGGGATTCATCCCTGGAAATGGGTTAGTCATATAGCATTTTGATTTGAGTTGTAAACATACTTCCTTAGAGCTGATTCGTAAACTCGCACTAAACCTTGTAGGATAAGGCTTGCGCTAAAATAGAACAATTGAACTATTTAATACCGAAAAGACAATCATAGCAAGGCTTTCAGACTTCTTAAGATTTACTTGACGAATCAGCTCTAAGGGGGCCTTGCCCCAAACCAACTATCAGCTGATATGGCTGAGAAAGGTACCGAGTAAATTCCAGAATCTTTTCCCTAGCCAAGCTGATAAAACTCCACAGTAAATGGAGAAGCCTATGCTTAAAAGCATTATTGTATTCAAAGATATCTCTACATGCCAAAGCCATCGATAGATAGACATGATAGCGATGCCCACCAGTAATCCGGCAGCCGCACCTGCTGCCGCCTGAGTTAATACTTGTCTTGCAGTAGGTTGAGTCGTTTCTGTTTCCATAACTAGAGGCTCCTCGTTAGTATCGTTAGCAATTTTGCACGGGACACACAGCAGTGTGCCCCCAATCTCAATCTATTAAATTAATTCACCTTGGATGCAATCAATTCCTGACCCGCTTGATAAAGTGTTAGTCCGTTAACCGTTTCATCTGCTGAGAAATTGAATTGAATCGTGATATCTGCAACCTGAGCCAAGAATTTAGTTTCTGGCAAAATTCATCCCACACTCATGCTGCGCATTGAGATGTGGGATAAATTTTCCACAGAGTCTTTCACAAAAGACCAATCGATGTGTTATACTCATAATACTGACTTTCAAAGCCGTTCGCGTAGCGTGGCCAAAGGCCATAAATGCTGGAAAGTTGGTCAAACATTATTAAACAAAAGACCAAAAAAACAGAGCGGCAGGGCAGTCCGTTCTTAAAGCCCAGCGCCTCCTAAGCAATAGCTGGATTGGCTGGGAAGCCCACACTGAACTCAAAGAGTCAGTGTGGGAGCTGTCACTTTCTGAAACAGGGTAAAGGGTAAACGCTTCCTGCCCTGTGGCTTGGGCGAGTAGTTGTTGTTCCTCGACTCGAATAGCGATCTCCATATTAGGGAGTAATTGGTAGGTTCCCAAATAGCGGTTGTAAATTGCTGGGTCAAGTTCAACAATCTCAGGCTCACCGGATTAATTAACTGTGACAGTGTCAATATCAACAGTTAATTTGTCTAGTTGAGCCTGTACCTCTGAAGACATCTCAGCCTGGTAACGTCCGCCTAAATGTTCAGCTAAAAACTTCTCTAATGCAGCTGTCATGGCCAGTGAGTTGATCTCCTTACGGAAACCATGGCCTTCATCCGGGGCAATCAGATATTCCACGGGTCGGCCTAAATCTCGTAATGCGGCCACAATTTGGTCTGACTCCGCTTGCTTAACTCGGGGATCGTTGGCTCCCTGAACCACCATCAGCGGGGCCTGAATTTGGTCGGCGGAAAACAGGGGTGACTGGGCTTCTAGACGGGTGCGATCGCTCGGATCATCTGGATCTCCCAGCCGCAGAGCAAAGGTAGCCTTCATCGATTCCCAATAGGGGGGAATTGACTTGAGCAAGGTAATCAGGTTCGATGGCCCCACATTGGATACGCCAACGGCATAGATATCTGGTGTAAATGCCAAACCAGCTAGGGTGGCATAGCCTCCATAGGAGCCACCAAAAATTCCCACACGCTCGGGATCGGCAATCCCTGCATCAATCAGATACTGCACGCCATCCGTCAGGTCATGCTGCATTGCACCCGTGCCCCATTCGTTGTTACCGGCATTGAGAAAGGCTTTACCATAGCCAGTGGACCCTCGAAAGTTGGGTTGGAGAACGGCGTAGCCACGATTAGCGAGAAACTGGGTAAACGGCCTGTACCCCCACATATCTCGTCCCCAAGGTCCACCGTGGGGCATGACAATCACCGGTAGCTTGACTGGGTTTACCCCCTGGGGCAGGGTCAGATAGGCTGGAATCTCTAGACCATCACGGGCTGTATAGCGGATCGGCTGCATGGTGGCCAAATGTTGCCTGGGCAGCTCTGGCCGATCATCGTAGAGTTTTTCCAGGGTTTGAGTACTACGATCAAATAGATAAGTAGACCCAGGATTCACATCGCTCCGGGTTCTAATCAACGCAAAGCGATCATCGATAGTAAGGGATTGCAACACAATATCAACGTCGGGCAGTTGTTGTTTCAGAAAGGCTAGATCAGCCGCTATCTTGTCGTTTTGAGGATAGATGCGGATGCGATCGCCAACATAGGAGGTAGCAATCAACTCATCAGTCGCTTCTGAAAACACTGCACGGCCAAAATCCACCTGGTTTTCAGGATCAACTTCCACGACCTGACTCTGCTGGCTTTCGAGATTAAGCAGCTTTAACTGCATTAAATTCCCATCCCGATTGCTGATCAGATACACCCGTTGGCCATCTTTATGAAAGCGAATGGGGACACAGGTTTCTTCAATTCGACAGGTGTAAACAGGTGTTAATCCATCTTTTTGCACCGCCAGAATCTCATGCCCCCCTTCCAGGGTTTGGCGATAGCCGATGCGCACATTACCGTCTAAATCGGTTGTCCAGAGGGCAATATTCTCGTCATTTTGAATCAGCAGCGTCCGCTCGCCTGTTGTCAAATCCAAACGATAGACATCATGAAACTGGGGATTGCGTTCGTTAAGACCGATAATGATGTGGTTCGGAGTCCGTTTAGGAACGCTATAGATCATGGCCGTAATCCCCTCTACAGGGGTTAAATCGCGGGTTACCGGGCTAGTCTCACCTAAAGATTTAGCTTCAACCGCATAAATGTGAAAATTCTCATTGCCCCCTTTATCCTGGCCGTAGAGAATGTAACGACCATCGGCGCTCCAAAAGTAAATCATGATCGGGCTTTCAGCATCAGCCGTGACTGGACGAGCAGCTTCCATCGGTTCATCGATGCCCTTAACCCACACATTGATCACGCCGTCTAGAGGTTTTTGAAAGGCCAGAAACTGACCGTCGGGGGAAAGCTGGGCACCTGTAATCTCTGGATCGCCAAAGAATAGTTCCCGCTGAAGTAACGGTGCTACAGCGGTCTGACTCTCAGCAGCGCTAGCAGTTTTTGCCGTTAGGGGTAGCGGTGGATTGCCAAGGCTAAAACCCATCAAACTAATAGACATCATCAAACCTGCACCAAATTGAAATTGTTTCATGATAAACCGTATCCTCTGAAAAGTTGCTTATAATTCAATATTAAACAGGCCATTTCAAACTGACTATAGCGAAAGGTCATATGGATACATGACGTTTGTCATGGAAATTTATCCATAAGTTTCATAAGCTGTAGAAGCAGTCATAAGCATTAGGTAAGCTGATGTCAGCTCGGACAACTCCTCAGGTTTCCACCATTAATCCTTCAATTCCCAAAATCCTGCGTTATGTGGAATGGGCATGTTTGGTGATGGTGACCCTGATACTGCTGTTTTTCATCCTGAATAAATCATTGTCCTATGAGGCCAAGGGCGGTGACTACCTAATAAACTTCTTCGTATTGGGAGTTTTGGCCATTCTGAGCTTCTTCTTTCCAATCCGTCGCCCCATGTGGCAGCGACGAGCCTATATCTTTGCCGAAATTGCCTGTCTGTTGCTGACACGTATCTTTAGTCATGTAGGTCTGGATCTCCTTCTCTTTCTATACTTCGCCAAAAGCTGTTTTCTGTTGCGTCGTCGGGACGTGATCATCACGGTTGTTTTAGCCGGTATTGCCTGGCATGTAGGTTTTGCGTGGCAGTTAACGAATGATTTACTAACTGATCTCTCAAAACCGATTGCAGAGCAGCAAGCTCGCTTAGAAAAAAACCTACAAACCTTTCAAGAGGCTCCCCAAGTATTTCTTGCGGGTATTGTTCTCAATAACCTTGTGAACTATATTTCCCTGAGCGTACCGATTATTCTGCTCTGTTTAACCTTGGTGGCTGAGTACAGGAGTCGTCAGCGAGCAATCGCCTTGACCCAGGAAGTTGAATTGCTAGCCGCAGATTTAGAACGCACCCGCATTGCTCGCGATATTCATGATTCATTGGGGCATACTTTGACCTCCCTTGATGTGCAGCTAGAATTAGCACAACGACTCTACGAACGAAACTCTAATCAGCTTCAACCAGCGTTAGAGACGGCCAAACTGCTGGCCAGCCAATCCTTACAAGAAGTGCGTCGGGCAGTGACCACCATGCGAGAAGAGACCTTTGATCTCAATAAGGCGCTGCCACAGCTGCTGGAATCTTTTACATCCAACCCCTCCATAAAGGTTAAAAGCAAAATAGATTTGCCCCAGCTGCCGTTACAAACCAATCATCAGCTTTACTGTGTGGTTAAGGAAGGATTGGAAAATATCCGCAAACACAGTCAAGCCCAGGTTATTCACCTCCGGGGATATGCTTCTGCTGATGCGGTTATCCTTGAACTAAAGGACGACGGTATGGGCTTTGATATTGCTAAACCCACCCAGGGTTTTGGCCTCAGGGGTATGCAGGAGAGAGTTCAGCTGATAAGTGGATCGATACAATTAGATAGCACACCGGGACAAGGCACCTGTATTCAGATTAGGATACCACGATGATTCGACTTCTATTGGCTGATGACCAACCCATCTTTCGGCAGGGACTGGCGGCACTGTTGTCCCTAGAGGATGATCTCGAGGTGGTGGGTGAAGCCAATCACGGTGAAGAAGCCATTGCCCTCACCCAGAGGTTACAGCCTGATATTATCTTGATGGATGTGCGGATGCCCATCTGCGATGGTGTGCAAGCAACCCGAGAAATCCATACCCGCTACCCCTGGATTCGGATTCTAGTCTTAACCACCTTTGACAATGATGACTATGTGTTCCAGTCTCTTCAGGCTGGGGCGTTGGGCTATTTGCTTAAAAGTACTCCAGCACCTAAGGTGGCAGCGGCCATTCGCAGTTTGCATCAGGGATACAGCCAATTAGGTCCTACCATCGCTCCGAAGGTGTTTTCTCAACTGAATAATACCCAACCTGAACGGGAAAAAACAGATTATCATGCTCAATTCAATCAGCGGGAACTAGAGATCCTGAAGCTGTTGGGACAAGGTAAAAGCAATCGAGAAATTGCAGCCGCCCTTAATCTGACCGAAGGCACGATTAAAAATCATCTAACTAATATTTTCTGTGAGTTGGATGTTCGCGATCGCACCCAGGCTGCCCTCTGGGCCCATCAGCATCTTTAATGTGCATGAGATTAAACTATTTTATCACTATTTTATCTGGGAAATCATCATAGCAGAGCTTTTTTGGTAAAAACTAAACTGCAAGAACCAATCGACCGGATTATTCCCTTATTTCGACGTAATAAAAATAGCAATAATTCCGAAGTTTTTACAAAAATTTTTACAAATATTTTCTAAATAAAAATATCAGCATTTATAGGAATCGAAGTATAGATTAGGACGTTAAATGAACAGCAAAATTAACTATCAATACGAAAATTGTCGATTGCGATCGCACCCAACTGTTTCAGAGTTGCTTTCTGTGCCTCAGTTAATCCTGTCACTCCAGTGATATTCATGGCTTCGTAGAGTCTCGGAGCTCTGAGAATTTTCAGGCACTTGCCCGTCTTAGTGTCCCAAAGCCTCACGGTTTGGTCTTGAGAGCCACTAGCTATAATTTGACCATCCCCACTAAAGGCAACAGAAGAGACCAGATGGGTATGTCCGGTGCAAGTGTGGCAGCATTCCCCTGTGGAAACATCCCACACCTTGACAGTTTGGTCGTGAGAGCCGCTAGCGATAGTGTTGCCATCGGGACTGAATGCCACGGAAAAGACCCAATTGTTGTGTCCGCGTAATAGTTTAGAGCATTGACCCGTACTCAAATCCCAGAGGCGTACCGTTTCGTCTGTACTACAACTGGCCAGGATAGTATCCTTAGGACTGAAAGCGACGGATTTGACCCGATTACCATGTCCCTGTAACGTTTTCAAGCATTCCCCTGTGCTGACATCCCACAGCCTCACCGTTTGGTCTGTATTGCTACTGGCCAAGGTTTTACCATCACTACTGAAAGCCACTGACCAGATCTGATTAGTATGTCCTTCCAAAGTGCTGACGCAGTGACCAGTACGCTGATCCCAAAGCCTCACCGTTTGGTCAGCACTGCCACTGGCTAGGGTTTTCCCATCACCACTGAAAGTGACCGAATAGATCCAATCAGTATGTCCGTGCAAAATCTTTAAGCATTCTCCCGTCTTGATATCCCACAGCCTGATTGTTTCGTCTCTACTGCTACTAGCTACGGTTTTACCGTCACTACTAAAGGCCACTGAACACACGTGAGCAGTATGTCCGTGCAAAATACTGATACAGCGATCGCTATGATAATCCCATAGTCTGACTGTATTATCGTTACTGCCACTAGCCAAAGTTTTACCATCAGGACTGAAAGCCACTGGAAATACCCAATCAGTACTTCCCTGCCAAGTTTTCAAGCATTGACCAGTGCCCCAATCCCAAAGTCTGACAGTTTGATCTAAACTCACACAGACTAGGGTGTTACCTTGAGGGCTAAACGCCAAAGAAAAGATCTGATTAGTATGTCCATGCAAGGTTTTCAGGCAAATACCAGTATGGTAATCCCATAACCTGACAGTATGGTCGCCACTACCAGTAGCTAGGGTTTTGCCGTCAGTGCTAAAAGCCACTGAGTAGACTCCACTACTATGTCCGGTGTGAGTACTAACACAGCTACCAGTGCTAGCATCCCACAGTCTGACAGTGTGGTCATTACTGCCACTAGCTAGGGTTTTGCCATCAGTGCTAAAAGCAACTGAGCGTACTCCACTGGTATGTCCAGTACAAGTTCTAACCCAACTACCAGTGCTAGCATCCCAGAGTTTGACAGTGTGGTCATCACTGCCACTGGCTAGGGTTTTGCCATTAGTACTAAAAGCCACTGATCTCACACAACCGGTATGTCCAGTAAAGGTATTAAGGCATTCAGCCGTGTCACCATCCCAGAGTCTGACAGTGTGGTCGCTACTACCACTAATCAGGGTATTACCTTGAGGATTAAAAGCAACTGAGAACACTTCATCAGTATGTCCAGTACAAGTTTGTAAGCACCTGCCATCACTGACTTGCCATAACTTTACGGTATGGTCACCACTACCACTGGCTAAGGTTTTACCATCCCCACTAAACGCAACAGAGCGTACCCAATTAGTGTGACCCTCACAGATTACCAGTAGTTTACCAGTTTGCACATGCCATAGGCGAATCTGAAAATCTGTATCACAGATTGCCAACATCCTCCCATCTGGACTAAATGCTGCCGATAACATATTCCCTAGGGTTTCAGTAAACACTGAGCCAGCCAAGTCACAGCCAGCGAAATTGACATTATGTAATGTCAGTCCCTGTAGGTTGGCTTGCCAAACTGTCAGGCCAGAAAAGTCATAACCGTTTAAATCAATCTGTAATTGAGTAAGTAAATTAATAGTATTACCACTGACATATCCCATCTGGAGAGTAGATTTTTTAACCCCAGGAGTCGGGGTGCGCAGCCTTGATAGGATTTCCAGGAGATGATTTTCCAGCTGTGTTGTAGAACCAAAACTAGAGAGTAATTTCTCAATAATCGGTTCGATAATCAGACAGACTTGAGCATCCCGAACATAGTCAGGGGCGCTGGCTTTGACTAGGCAGTGAGTGCGGAAGATAGCGATATTTTGACTAATAATCTCTTCAGGAATCTGCTTGATGAGTCGATTAATCATGTATTCCATGACTACAGGTTGTTGGGTAAACCCAGTTGAAGTTTTCTCAATCAATGACCGCCGTTGTAGAGAGCCTACAGCTTCTAAAATATCCGTAGCGCATAGGTAGCAGACAAAGTCTTCTTGCAGTTCTTCAAGAGAAATGGGTTCCCGATTGATAGCTAGCCAGTACATCAGTTCCTTTTCTGTGGAGGTAAGGCGCTGAAAGTGCCGATCTAGTAAATCCCTAATATCATCAAAAATGAATGAGCCTTCCTTTAAAAAATCCAGAAACTGAGCAATATTGCTATCAAAAAAGTCTCTGACTGCACAGGCTACCATCTTTAAGGCTAAAGGATTTCCCGCATAACGCTCAATTAGGGTCATCCATTGGGTGTCATCGCCAATAAAATTTCCCTTTTCCTTAAATATTTCCTGTCCGTGGGTTTCTGGTAAACCTTTGAGTGGGAAGCAGCGAACGGGTAAGGCTTCCCCCTCCAGAAGGGTCAAGTCTTGAGGTGCCTCCCGGGAGGTCATCACTAGGCAGCTGTTGTGGGAGGTTTCCCCAATAGTTCTGAGTAGCTCACCGTATCCAGCGTATCCCTCTCGATAGCCACCGGTGCGAGAACCACTTTCGAGGATCGATTCGGTATTATCAAGAAGCAGCAGGCAACGGGCCGTCTGTAAATACTGAATCAATCGCAAAATTTTGCCATCCACAGAGGAAGGTAAATTCGTTTCCTGCTGCACAGACAGAAATTGAATCATGTCTGCCAGGACTTCCTCTAGGGGCGGAGCATTGCGTAGACTGCGCCAAATCACAAACTCAAATTTATCCTGTAGCAGATGGGCTAACTTCACAGCCAAGGTAGTTTTGCCAATTCCCCCCATCCCTAGAAGTGCCACCAGGCAGCAGTTGTCCTGTAGAATCCATTCCTGTAGAGTATTCAGTTCCTGCATCCGACCGTAGAAACTCCTCGGTTCTGGAGCTCCACCCCAATCAAGATGTCCAATTCCAGCCAGAGCAGTTGTCGATAGCGCTGTTAGCTCCATCTGATCTATCTCAATCTCATCCGGCTCAACTACCTTTTCCCAATCAAGACCTACAGCGCGACAAATGGCAATGAAGGTGTCAGTACGAATTGACTGTCTCCCCCAAAATCGGTTTAAGGTTGCCCTAGAGGTAAATGCACTGGTATACCAAGCTACCGCTGTTTTGTTCCATCTTTTCTGACGTCTAGCTTGGTCTACTAATTTAAGTCCTGATTCAGATGCTCGCACGGAATTCATCATAACTCCACTATCTTGCTTTGCTTAACCCCCAATCCATGGGGTCGATCGCTATGGCACCATCCCTAATCCAGCCATCACTATACCTAAATCTTTAATCTATGGGTGACCAAAAAGCCGCGCAATGTATAAATGTTATGGAAAGTTATGGAATTAGTTAGGGAAGGTTAACTAAGAGGGAATCTGAGGTAAAAATGAGAAAAATCTCAGAAACACAGCATAACTGAAACCACTGAGACAAAAACTGAGACAAACCTGTTTAAATTCTATGCTAGCAGAACTGGTTGTAAAGCTACAGTTCCCGACTCCCGACTCCCGACTCCCGACTCCCGACTCCCGACTCCCAACTCCCGACTCCCTGATCCGAAGTGCCCTTTGCTATATCAGTTATCCTGTTGAGTTCAACCTGAGGGAAATCTAAGAAATTCCTGAGATTACTCTAAAAAAAACCAGATAACTCACTTTAGTTCCAGTTACTAAGACAAAAACTGAGGCAAAAACTGAGACTTTCGGTTTGTGAGTGTCAGGCACGATAGAAATATCGAGATTGAGCTAAGTGCCATGAAACACTAAAAGTTAGTTTTCCAACACTTAGTTCGATAGGAATCTAAGATTTTGGAAAACACCACATCATGTAATCGAGTCAAAAGGAGTCTGTTATGTCTCTTGGTAAAAATTATCGTTTGGCAAGAATTCTCAAAGGATTAGACAACTATTTTATAGTCCCAATTGACCATGGGTTTACACTGGGTCCGGTTAGTGGTCTGGCAAAAGTTCATCAATTCATCAGATCGTTACCGGAGAAAACCATTAGTGCAATTGTTGCTCATCAAGGGATAGCTCGGGCAATCCATCCAGGTTTAATTCAGAAAGATATATCGTTAATTTTGCATCTTTCTGGGTCAACTAACCTATCTCCCGATCCATCTTCCAAACATCTAGTCAGTAGTGTTGAACAAGCCATTAAGCTTGGTGCAGATGGAGTTTCAATTCACGTTAATCTTGGGGCCAACGATGAATATCGTATGCTCAAAGATTTCAGCCAAATATCAGCAGCCTGTCATCAATGGGGTATGCCATTGCTAGCAATGGTTTATGCACGAGGAGAGAAGATTAAAAATGAGTACGATGCAGATGCGATCGCTCACTCAACCAGATTGGCCTGGGAGCTAGGAGCAGATATTGTCAAGGTCAACTACACTGGCGATGTTCAATCCTTCAGACAAGTTGTTAATGCCGTTGACATCCCTGTTATCGTTGCCGGAGGAGCAAAGAGTAATGCAGATAGCTCGATCTTATCGATGATCAAAGATGCCATCAGGGCTGGCGGTAAAGGCGTTGCTGTTGGTAGAAATATATTTCAACACAGTAATCCCTCATTCATTTCTCAAGAAATTGCCAAAGTTATCACTAATCCCTATCAGTTTACTATCAAGGAGGTAGCGTAATGAAATTATCTTGGTTAGACCTCAGAAGCTTTAATGATGTTGACTATAAAGCGCTGTGTGGATCTCTAAATTCTGATATCAATGGAGTGGTGGTTGATTCATCAAGTCCAGTCATGGATTGTCATGACTCTATCTCTCGCATTGCTTTTGTAGACAGCCCAGAAGAAGCAGAAGGATGTATCGATAAAGCCGAAATAGTACTGTTTGATCATTCCTGGTATTCTGAAATAACTACTCAACCAGAAACGTACAAATCTAAAGCAGAAATAGGATTTTTTGTTCATGTGACCGATGACGAAACCTTACAAACTGCTTGTAAGATCGCTAGACAAGAAAAATGGGCTGTCATCTATTTTAAAGACCCCACAAAAATTCCTCTAGAGATTGTTTTAGCCTCAGCAGACAACACGGATGGGCAAATAATTACCGTTGTCAAAGATATTGAGGAAGCAGAAATTGTCCTGGGGGTCTTAGAAAAAGGGTCACATGGAGTCATGCTAACCCCTAACGGGATTATCGATGCCAGGGAGCTTGGGCAGCTGTGTCGTAAGGCCAACAATTTGGAAGTTTCACTGGAAGAACTTGAAGTAACAAAAATTTCCCATATTGGCATGGGAGAGCGGGCTTGTGTAGATACTTGTTCTAACTTTGCCAAAGATGAAGGTATACTCATTGGTTCTTATTCCCAAGGAATGATTTTAGTTAGCAGCGAGACCCATCCACTGCCCTACATGCCAACTCGTCCTTTCCGAGTCAATGCTGGTGCTATACATTCTTATTTAGTGTCTAGTGTTAGTCAAACTAATTATCTTAGTGAGCTGAGTTCAGGACACAAAGTATTAGGGGTAAATTGTGATGGCAAGGCACGAGAAATAGTTGTAGGCAGGATGAAGATAGAAGTTCGTCCCCTACTCAGTATCGATGCAGTGTCTCAATCGGGAATTCCGGTAAATGTGATTGTTCAAGACGATTGGCATGTAAGAGTTCTTGGACCTGGTGGTAAAGTCCTGAATGTCACAGAATTGAAGCCTGGCGATAAGCTGCTTGGTCATACTGCGCCTAGTGGACGGCATGTTGGGCTTCCAGTAAAAGAGTCTTGTCTGGAAAAGTAAATAATATCATGTCCGGGAGTATCGATTACCAAAGAAACAACGACAAATAACACTATCGCCCACAACCGGACACGATATCACTTCCTTGGAAACAATCAACATGTATTAGCAAGTAAGAGGGGATTTAAGAATGAGTACATTACTTAGCTTAAATGACTATAAGCAAAACCAAAATAGGCAGAGTGAATCGACCTTAAGTTTTAGAGACAATAACTCAAGTAACCTTGAGGGAGAATCCTACTCTCAAGTTTGGGTTAAAGCCCCTGATATCCCTAACTCGATTCATTGTGAAGAAGCTCTTATTTTATGTCGGCAATCTGAGAATACCTGGCTAGCTTGGATTCCCGATTATGGTGAGATTATTTTGTCTGATAGTGAACTTGCAAATTTGATTTAAATTTTCAAAAATAATCGGCATTATCGGCATTACATTATCTGTTAGGTATTATAAATTATATTTCGACACGACTTTGGATTTAAGCTCATGAACATTAACCCAACTATTTTGCCATTGTACGAAAGAATTAAGTTATTCCTGTCTAAGAAATTAGGATGTGGTAACTTCCTCCATTACTCTGTTACTAATAACCATTATCGAAACAATGATTTTTTGTTTTTAGAAAAACCTTTTAAAACATTCACAGGAGAGACGATCAACAGTTTTAGTTTATCTTCCTTAAAAGATGTTGTTGATAACTATGCCTCTTGGTACAGGAAATCTGGTATTCGTGAGAATGATCCTGTTGCTATCTATTTAGACGATGGAATCGGTTACTTTATCCATTACTTAGCACTAAACAACCTCGGTGCTATTCCAGTTTTGGTAAACGGTCGTATGGATCCTGATATTGCTGCTGACTTTATCAGGCGTGTTGGTGCCATTGGTTTATATTCTGATCAGAAGCACCTCGATAGTATTAGTGGCTACGTCAAAACTAATGACTCATTAAAGTTTATTGCCACAGATGTCAACAATACAGCTGTTCAAAGCTCAGAGATAGAGCTTCCCCAGTGGTATCCATATTCTCCTACAGATTCTCATCCAATTATGATCTGTCATTCCTCTGGTACTACTGGAAAGCCTAAGCCAGTGATATTTGGGCATCAACAGTTTTTCTTTGGCAAACGAATTCGGCTGCTAAATTTCCCAGCTAGTCAATCCGATAAGTTTTTGTTTGCCTTACCTAGTTCACATTCAGCGGGAATTAGCTACTTTATGACAGTAACCTTACTGGGGTTACCCACTATGGTTTTGTCGGATTTATCTGGTAATAATGCTATTACTCAAGCTAAAAAACTTAAACCGACTATAGTAGCAGCTTTTCCACAAACCTATGCCGACATGGCTTCCCAGGCTTTAGAAAAAGACCAATTGAGTTCTGTAAAAATGTGGATTAATACGGGAGATGCTGCCCATGAAGCTCATATCAGGACTCTGGTAAATGCCGGGAATTCTAAATCAGTCTTTATTGATGGTCTAGGTGCTTCAGAACTCGGCATGGCTTTGTTTAATAAAGTCTCTAGTCGCCAGACAAGCTTGTATAATCGATATATGGGTAAGCCACGCAGTTTTGTAAAAGCTGTAGTATTAGATGAGGAGGGAAATCTACTGCCACCCTATCAGGTAGGTTTCCTGGGTATTAAATCTCCAACTATTACACCAGGCTATTGGAATGATTCTAACCGCACCCTCAAAAGTTATAAACAAGGGTACTGGATTAGTGGGGATTTGGCTTATTATGATCAGGATAATAAATTTTTTCACGTGGATCGTTCCGTTGATGCTATTCAGTGCGCTAGGGGCTTAGTCAATACGTTACCCATCGAGGAATTAATTTTGAAGAACAACTCAGCTGTTGCTGATTGTACAATAATTGGGGTTCCTAAGGAAAAAGGCTTCGATGGTTTGGTGGCTTTTATCAAGCTGAAAGCACAAGAAAGTATTAAAGCATCAGCTCTGATTACTGCTATCAATCATCAGCTATTGTATAACAATTTGGAACCATTGTCTTTCTTAGAAATTGTTAGTAATCTTCCTGTCGGTTCAACAGGAAAAGTCCTGAAAAGGAAGCTTCGCGAGCAATATCAGGATATCCTAATTTGTGCTGAGCATAACTTAGATAGTAAAGGGCTTTATGATTTTGCTTATGCACAGCTAACTAAAGTTCCAGTTAGGTCTTAGATTTTTTATAATTCACTGAACATTTTTTACTAAAATAAACTAGAAGGAGACTAGTCAATGGAAGCGGTTACTAAACAGCTGGTACCGGACAAACTACTGGAATTGGGGTTTGCTTTCTCGGCATCTAAGACATTCTTAAGTGCAGTGGAACTGGGAGTATTTACTGAACTGGCTCAGAGTTCTATGACTGCTGCTGAATTGACTGAAAAACTAGCACTTCATCCCCGTAGTGCGCGAGATTTTTTGGATGCACTAGTTGCCTTAAAAGTGTTAGAATTTTCTGATAACGGTTACAGTAACACTCCTGAAAGTGATTTGTTTCTTGACCGCTCCAAGCCTTCCTATATCGGTGGTTACCTAGAGATGTACAACAACCGTCTCTATCAATTTTGGGGTTCATTAACAGAAGGGTTACGGAGCGGTCAACCCCAGAATGAAGCCAAAAATGGAGAAGACTTTTTCGGCACCCTTTACAGGGACCCTGCCCGCCTAAAACTCTTTCTGGAAGCAATGTCTGGGGTCAGTATGGGAGTAGCTAAGGCGATCGCTGAAAAATTTCCCTGGGAGAACTTCCAGACTTTTATCGATATCGGTACCGCTCAAGGGCAGTTACCAGTAACCGTTGCCCTAAGTCACCATCATTTACAAGGAGGTGGGTTCGACTTGCCAGTGGTTCGCCCAATTTACGAGGAATATGTTGCTTCCAGAGGACTTAGCCAGCGATTACACTTCCATGGTGGTGACTTTTTCCAGGATATGCTGCCTAGTGCTGATGTTTTGGTGATGGGACAAATCCTCCATGACTGGAATCTAGAACAAAAGCACCTGTTAATTGCCAAAGCCTACGAAGCACTCCCGACCGGTGGTGCATTGATTGTTTACGACGCACTAATCGACGATGAGCGCTGCCAGAACAAGTTTGGGTTACTCATGAGCCTAAATATGCTGATCGAGACCTTTGGGGGTTTCGACTATACAGGAGCAGACTGCTGTGCTTGGATGGACAAAGTAGGATTCAAAGACACTTACACTAAACCTCTTGTAGGAGCTTACTCAATGGCAGTAGGCATCAAATAATCCAATTACAGGTTAGCAGGTTAGCAGGTTAGCAGGTTTAAGGTTATCAGGTTGAAGGTTAGCAGGTTATCAGGTTGAAGGTTAGCAGGTTAGCAGGTTATCAGGTTACAGGTTAGCAGGTTAGCAGGTTAGCAGGTTATCAGGTTATCAGCTGATCAGGTTAGAGTTTACAGGTTACAGGTTACTAGGTTACCAGGTTAAAGGTTATATTCTGAACCTTGGCCTTTCGGCCACGCTACGCGAACAACCTTCAACCTTCAACCTTCAACCTCCAACCTCCAACCTTCAACCTCCAACCTTCAACCTTCAACCTCCAACCTTCAACCTTCAACCTTCAACCTTCAACCTTCAACCTTCAACCTCCAATCAAACAGGCAAACAACCTTCAACTTAAGATGACGCATATTCTTCACATTGATGCGAGTCCCCGTGGCGATCGCTCTATTTCTCGGCAATTGTCTAATCGGTTTATTCAAACTTGGAAGTCTTTCTATCCAGACGACACTGTCAGCTATCGAGATTTAGGTCATAATCCTGTGCCCCATGTTGATGAAAAGTGGATTGCTGCAGCATTTTGTCCTCCCGAAAAACGCACTACTGAATTAGTAGAGGCAATTAAAGTATCAGATACTTTGGTGGATGAATTTTTAGCAGCCGATCGCTATGTTTTTGGCATTCCCATGTACAACTTCAATGTTCCATCTACCTTCAAAGCATATATCGATCAAATTTTTCGATTTAATCGCACCTTTACCTTTGACGAACCTGGTCAATATCGGGGCTTAGTTCCTAAGGGAAAGAAAATGCTAATTTTTACAGCTCGTGCCGGTACTTTCTCTCCAGGAAGCCCTATTGCTGATTACGATTATCAGGAACCTTTTTTACGGGCTATATTTGGAGTACTTGGCATTACAGATATCACGTTTATTCATGCCGAGAAACTAGATTTAGGGGAAGAAGCCCGTCAGCAATCTTTGGCCAATGCCCGTGCTGAGCTTGAGAAAGCAGTAGAAACCTGGTAAGGTCTCACGCATTTAAATTGTAAAGGTCGGCTGATGGGGAGATGGGGAGATGGGGAGATGGGGAGATGGGGAGATGGGGAGATGGGGAGAGGGTAGACCGGCTTTTTCAGAAGTGGATCGGACTGAAATTTAAATGGATATGGCGGTTTGTATAACTATCAGGTAGACAAGATTGTTTTCCCTCTTACCTCTTACCTCTTACCTGCTCCCTGCTCCCTGCTCCCTGCTCCCTAAAAACCCATAAATTTGCACCTAATTGAATTGCAAACCGCTGTATTAGCTTAATCAATTAAAACGTCAACTTTTGTAAGTTTACCAACCAATTTAGGTATGGAAATGGAAACAAGATTGGAACTAAATAAAGTTGAACCAGCAGCTTATCTAGCCATGAATTATTTGGAAAAATATGTGAATAAAAGTGGGTTAGATAAAACACTGATAAAGTTGATAAAAATTCGTGCTTCTCAACTGAATAAATGTGCGTTTTGTATCGATATGCATACAAAAGAAGCCAGAAGTAATGGAGAAACAGAACAACGAATTTATGCCCTAAATGCTTGGCAAGAAGCGCCGTTTTTTAGTCCAGAAGAGCGGGCTGTATTAGAGCTAACTGAAGCAGTAACTCTGATTTCAGAGAATCAGGTACCGAATTCAGTTTATGAAGAGGTAAGTCGCTATTTTTCAGAAACTGAAATCGCTAAAATTTTGATGGCTATTGTCACGATAAATGGTTGGAATCGTATTGCTATTACTACAAAAATGATTCCAGGTGCCTATTAGAGGGTGTGTAAGCTATCAGCTAATGCGCTACGCGCACGCTACGCGAACAGCTATCAGCTATTAGCTATCAGCCAAATAAGTTTATTTTAAGCTGACCGCTGACGGCTGACGGCTGACTGCTGACTGCTGACTGCTTACAGAGGCTGTTTGTCAATAAAATGTGCTTTCTTGTTATTCAAATCTAACTAAAGAGGTAGCTTAAACCATGACTAATAGTACAGCATTGAAAACATCAGTTTGTATTTTAGGTTCAGGTCCAGCTGGGATTGTAGTTGGTAATATCCTGCTACAAAATGGGATTGATTGTATCATTGCGGATAGATACAACCGCGAAGAAATATATACGAAGGCGCGGGCCGGTGTGCTGGAAAGCACCACAGTTGACCTACTCAAAAAACATGGTCTAGCGGATACAATTCTCCAAAATGGCTATACCCATGATACCTGTGAATTTCGTTACCCTGATTACAGCGTTGTCTTTGATTACGGCAAGTTAGCTGATGGGGATGTCCATTACATTTATCCCCAAAGCGATCTCAATGACGATCTGATTCAAAGATATCTGGATGCAGGTGGTAAGTTATTGTTACGCCATGAGGGGAAAAAAATTACTCAAACCGATGACGGCGTCATTGTTGAGTGTTACGATAAAGATGGTGACACCACCATCACGATTCATGCTGATTTTGTAGCAGGGTGTGATGGCTATCATGGAATCTCGCGCCAATCAATTCCAGACGGAGCGGTAGACATCTACACAAAACAGCATCCCTACGGCTGGCTGGCAATTTTAGCTTACGCACCACCTTCTGCAAAACATGTCATCTATGGCTTGCATCATGATGGCTTTGGAGCTCACATGCCGCGCAATAGCAAGATTTCTCGTTACTATTTACAAGTTCCACTCCATGATGAGGTTACAAATTGGCCTGATCAACGCATCTGGAGTACCTTGGCCAAGCGTCTGGCGAAAAAGGGATGGACCTTGAAAGAAGGGGAAATCTTTGACAAGCGGATTTTATCCATGCGCAGTTATGTTATGGAGCCGTTACAGTACCAACGGTTATTGATAGCTGGTGATGCGGGTCACATTATTACACCTTGCGGTGGGAAAGGTTTAAATCTGGCGGTACAGGATGCGGGTGTTCTCGGAGAAGTATTGGTAAGTTACTACCAGGAAAAACGGGATATTTCTTACCTAAAACGCTACTCGGAAATTCGTTTGCCCTATATTTGGCGTGCTCAAGAATTCTCTTGTTCGATGTTGCATATGCTGCATAAGTCTGAAGACAAGGATGTAGACAATGTCCGTTTCTTCAATAAGTTGAGTGAATCGAAATTGAAGCAATTGTCTACATCGGTGACATTTGCCAGAGATTTTGCCAGAAACTATGTCGGTATTATTTAGCAAAGGGAGTAGGGAGTAGGGAGTAGGGAGTAGGGAGTAGGGAGTAGGGAGTAGGGAGTAGGGAACACAGAACAAAGTTCTCAGAATTCATTGAGGATCGCTATCTGAGAGGTATACAGAATTTTTTTCCTGTCTTGATGAATTGCCTCACTATTATCTCTTCTCTGTTCCCTGTTTCCTGTTCCCTGTTCCCTAAAACCGAAGACTTTGTGCCTCAACCGATTAAAAAAATATACAGGTTATTAAGGAGACCAATCATGAAGATTATCGAAATGCAAAATTATAAGAGTTTCGACTATTACACTCAGCTGGAAGAAAAACTTAAACCAAGCCGTATGGATCTGATCAATCACCCGCTTTACCAACAGTTAGATGATTTGGTATCTCTACAGATATTTATGGAGTCTCACGTGTTTGCTGTTTGGGATTTCATGTCTCTGATTAAGACTCTTCAACACCGAGTCACTTGCTTGGATGTACCTTGGGTGCCACCGACAGATATTAATTCTGCCAGGATGGTCAATGAGATTGTTTTAGCTGAAGAGACTGATGAAGTCTCACCAGGAAATTACATCAGTCACTATGATCTATATATGGTGGCGATGACAGAGATTGGGGCTGATACTAATCCAATTAAAACGTTTATATATTCTCTTAGAAAAGGTATTCCATCTGAGCAAAGTCTAGCCTCTATTTCGATACCTGAATTAACCAAAACGTTTGTGAAATTAACCTTGGAAACTACGACTAAGTCAACCCATGAAGTAGCTGCAGCTTTTCTACTAGGTCGAGAAGATATCATTCCTGCTATGTTCAGACAGGTTATTGCTACTTTAGATAGTCTTTATGGATTTACTTGGGATTCTTTGCGTCTCTATCTAGACAGGCATAATTTTCTGGATGAGGATCAACATGTTCCGATGGGGAAAAAACTCTTAAAAAATCTTTGTGGTGATGATCCTGTAAAGTGGGAGCAAGCTTTCAACTCTGCTGAGAATGCTCTCAAAGCACGCTATGCTCTATGGGATGGTGTAGCTGAGTTGATTCAGCTCAACAAAGAGAATGATATAGCGCTGCTTGAGATGTAATAAGGCGGTTTGCAATTGCTGTTAGGTACAAAGTTCTGGGTTTTTAGGGAACAGGGAACAGGGAACAGGGAACAGGGAAAACAATCCTGTGTACCTAATAGTTATGCAAACCGCCATAGTTAACAGGGAACTTCGGAACAGGGAAGGGTCATCGAACTCAGGTTATTATAGGGCTCAATAGCTCTTTCATACTGTTCCCTTGTCCGAAGTTTACTGTTACTTGTTTATAGTAATACTATTTTCCTAGTAAATCATTATATTAGCCATTACTAAAGCAATAAAAAAAAATTTTTTTTTATTTAAATCAATTTAAAATTAATACTTTATATGAGGCTAGATCATGCTAATCATCCAAAAGTATGGTGGTACGTCGGTTGGATCAGTTGAAAGAATTAAAGCAGTTGCCCGGCGGGTGAAGCAAACAGTCCAAAATAATAATACTGTGGTGGTAGTGGTTTCGGCGATGGGTAAAACCACTGATGACTTGCTCAGTTTATCGAAGGCAGTCTCGACTAATCCCAGTGCTCGGGAGATGGATATGCTTCTGTCTACTGGAGAACAAGTATCAATTGCTTTGCTGAGTATGGCATTGCAGGAATTGGGACAACCGGCTATTTCTTTAACTGGGGCACAAGTAGGAATTATCACTGATGCTGAACACGGTCGTGCCAGGATTTGGGAAATTCAGCCAAAGCGAATTCAGCACTATCTTAATCAAGGAACAGTGGTAGTTGTAGCTGGATTTCAGGGTATGAGCAGTGGTGATAACTTTGAAATTACTACTCTAGGACGTGGCGGTTCAGATATATCAGCTGTGGCGTTAGGGGCTGCCTTAAAAGCAAATTTGTGCGAAATTTATACTGATGTTCCAGGCATTTTTACAACTGATCCTCGGATTGTACCAGAGGCACAATTAATCCCAGAAATTACTTGTGATGAAATGCTAGAGTTAGCGAGTTTAGGGGCAAAGGTGCTACATCCTAGGGCGGTAGAGATTGCTCGTAATTATGGGGTACCTTTGGTTGTACGTTCAAGCTGGAACAATGCACCAGGAACTAGGATAATTTCTCCGATGCCTAAACCTCGTTCTCTGAAAGGGTTGGAAATTAACAAGGCAGTATATGGAGTGGAATTGGAGACAAATCAAGTAAAAGTAGCCCGATGGCAAGGGCGGGATCGTTTAGGGGTAGCGGCAGGGTTATTTGATGAAATTGCTCGTGACAATCTCGATGTTAATCTGATGATTCAGTCAATTCAGGAGGACGATGGTAAAGATATTGCGTTGACCGTAGTGAACAGAGGTTTTGAACAAGGTGAGACTTTAGGAGCTGCAGCAAGTGAAACTAAACTCAAAGAGTTGATTACTTCTGCTTTATACAGGGATCCTTGGCAAGGGTCACAAGAGGTAGAAATGATGGTAGAGCAGAATATGGCAACAGTGGCAATTACTGGAACTGGTATGATTGGACGTCCTGGGGTTGCAGCTAAAATGTTTTCTACTCTAGCAGAGGCGGGAGTTAATATTGAGATGATTTCTACCTCTGAGTTGAAGATCACCTGTGTGATTAATGCTGAGGTATGCGATCGCGCTGTTGCTGCTTTGTGTCAGGCTTTTGAAATTGATCGTTCTGTAGTGCTCGGAGCTGATTCAATTCAGGAGTTTTCTACCGGTTCAAGCCCATCCCCAGTATGCGGTGCTGTGGTTGATCTCAACCAAGCTTGTATCACAATTCGCCATGTCAGAGATCAAGCGGGAATGGCAGCAAAAGTCTTTGGACGACTGGCACAAGAAAATATTAGTGTTGATATGATTATTCAGTCTCAACGCTGTCATAGCTTTAATGATATCCCCAGCTGTGATATTGCGTTTACGGTGGCTCAAGCTGATGCTGAAGCAGCATCCATGGCTTTAAAAGCGTTAGCACTAAGTATTGGTTGTGGGGAAATTCTAGTGGATACAGAAATCGCTAAAGTTAGTCTAGTTGGGGGTGGTATGGTGGCACAACCAGGGGTTGTGGCTCAGTTTTTTGAGGCATTAGCACAACAGCAAATAACTATTCAGATGATTACAAGTTCGGACACTAAAATTAGTTGTGTGGTTGCTCAAGAAGAAGGAGTTAAGGCTTTAAATGCGGTGCATAAGGGGAGCATCCCGGTGCTTAAAAACTATGCCCAAACCCTCAAGGGTTTGGCTACACCAGCAAAGCATAGCTACGCAGGCTAATAAGTAAGCTAATAAATCCGGCACAATTAAAGCTGACGGCTAAATACTGACAAAAATTAGGCAAAAATCAGGAGAAGACAATTATGATAAAACTTTATGATTACCAGCTATCTGGCAATTGCTACAAAGTGCGGCTAATGCTTTCACTACTTGGGTTAGAACACGAGACTGTCTGGGTTGACCTGGACAATGGTCAACACAAATCTCCAGAGTTTCTGGAATTGAATTCCTTTGGACAAGTGCCAGTTCTCACCGATGGAGATTTAATCTTTCAGGATGCCCAAGGTATTTTAGTATATCTAGCACGGCGCTATGGTAGCGAAGACTGGCTGCCTTTGGAGCCTGAAGCCATGAGTCGAGTGATGCGCTGGTTATCTACAACTGCAGGAGAGATTCGCCAGGGTCCAGAGTTTGCTAGACTTTATTACAAGTTTAATGTACAAACCGTTAACATCGAGGTAGCAACACAAAAGTCGGAAACTATCCTGACACTGCTCGACAACCACCTCAGTGATCGGGAATGGCTGGAACTGGGTCACCCCACAATTGCTGATATTGCTTGCTTCCCCTATGTTAGTCCCGCAACTAAACCCCAATAAATAGGTATAAAACAGTATTTAACTGTATAAAACCGACATTGACATTTTGCTAGCGCTAGAGTACACTTAAGATGTAGGACACAGTCAGTTAACAATGCCAAG
>NZ_JAAHHZ010000072.1:0-11923 GCF_010672005.1 Moorena sp. SIO4A5
GTAATGATAAAAATCTTTGAATTCTTTTTCTTCTACTTTCAAATTTAATGGGTAAAGGGAGAGCATTGGCTATTTTTTCTAAGTTAACTTTTTTAATTGACTGTAAGAGATTGAGCAAAATTTTCAAGAAAATATATTCGGCTAGACTCAATTGACTTTTTAGGTGGTTTTGGTAAAATGCTGGTCACATTGTCGATAAGTAGGTCTTGTTGCAAATTTAGAGACCTACTTTTTTTTACCACAAAATGCTACTACCTTTACATAGCGAGCCTTTCAGCCTGTTTCGTCACCCCTTCAGGCTCCTACGTTAGGGAATACTATGATTGGACTCAGCACAGGATGTAATCATGACGTCTACCATTAAGTCGTACATTAAACCGTTAACCTTTAAAGTTCCGCTAGCTTTAGCAGCACATCGCAGAGCAAAGGAATTTCAACAGCACCAAGCTAATCTGACTAAAGCCAAACAGGTTTATTTCAATACTCTGGCAGTGTATGCAGTTAACTTTTACTTGCGGTGTATGGGATTTGAGACAAACTTAGAGAAAAGCGACAGTTGGAACCCAGTGATGCAAACCCTGATGGATGTTGCGGATCTGAGTGTGAAAAATCATGGTAAGTTGGAGTGTAGACTTGTTTTACCTGAGGCTAAGTGTGTCAAAGTTCCAGCAGCAGTCTGGCAGGAACGAATTGGTTATGTGGCGGTGGAGCTTGATCAAGCATTGGAGGAGGCAACTCTGCTAGGATTTATTGATACAGTGGTAACAGAAGAATTACCCCTCAACCAATTGCGAACCCTGAAAGAGTTACCGCCACACATTAGAGAGTATCGGCAATGTCCTAAATCCCAGGCAGGGGCAAAGCAGTCGAGCCATAGTCATGCTCTCAAACCCAAGGTCTTCTGTCCCGATGCTTCACCCTCCAACACTATGGAAACAGACTCTAGCCAACAACAGCAACCACAAAGCCAGACAGCAGTAGTGCGATTAAGCCAGTGGTTAGACAATAGTTTTGATGCAGATTGGAAGACTGTGGAAACTATCTTACAGCCAGCACCGGAGCCTTGGCTGGATTTGAGAAGTTTCCCCTTTGACCAACCTAGTAAAGGATTGCATACTACCGTGGGAGTAAAACGAGGTAAACTACTCGGTTCGGAAATCGCCTGGGGTGGTGAGAAGGTGGCTTTATTTGTAGAGCTACATCCAACGGACTCACCGAAAATGAATATATTCATTGAACTTTATCCTCGTGGTGATAGAGACCGTCTTCCCAAGAATCTACAGATTATGGTGCTGGATCACGAGGGAATTGCGGTGATTCAAACCCAAGCTAGAGAGACGGAAAATATTAAGTTGCAAGTAAGTGGTGAACCGAGAGAACGTTTTAGCATTAAGTTAGTTTTGAATGATGTCAGTATTACGGAAAATTTTTTAATCTAAAGTTAGCGGCGATTGCGCTACCGGTATGCTTCGTAAACCCAGCCTTGTATTAATCCGATTATTAATTAGATATAATATTACTATAGCAGTTGTCTAGATTTTGGCTTATAGGAAGTAGGGGTAATAAAGGGGATTTGGTATTATTATAGGAAAGCCCGAGTAAGTAGGGCTAGTTTTTTAGTGAGAAACTGACTCAGGGAAAGCATCGTCTATAAATCCATCGCTATTGCATAAAATTTCTTAATCAGAAGTAAGGGGTAATGGGGAATATTTTTATCGATTACGTAAGCATTCAGCAGTCAGCAGTCAGCAGTCAGCCAAGGCCAAAGGCCTTTGAGCCATGCACGCTACGCCCATGATGGGTGATAGCACCTCAAGTAGCGTGGCACAGGCTTTGGCCTTGGCCTTTAGGCCACGCGGGGCGCGTTTGGCCACGCTGTGCGAACGACGCTGGGGCGCATAATCTGATAGCTGATAGCTGATAGCTCAATACTTACTCGATTACTAATACTTAATACCTAATAAATAATTACCAAAAATGGGAAAGTTAGTTGTCCTGAGTCTAGATGATGATTCCCAGCAGCAGGGGTTTCAGGTACGCTTAGAAATTGGTGAAGAAGGGTCACGCCCAACGCTGGAAATGACAGGTTACTTGCCTGCAGATTCAGAACTCACTACTTACTTACAAGACCATTGGCGCGAAAAATATCGGAGCCTAGGTTCACCCGCGAGAATCCAGCCCGGAAAAATTATCTATGGTGGTTCCATTAACCAAAAGCTCAAGGAATGTGGGGATTCAGCCCATGAGTTAGGTAATAGACTAAAACGATGGCTGGATTCTGAACAGTTTCGTCCCATTGATAAGCGATTACGGGAAGAGTTAAACCCAGAGGAAACCATTCGGGTGCTGATTCGCACGGAAAATACCCAGTTACAAAAGCTGCCTTGGCATCTGTGGGATTTTTTTGAGCGTTACCCCAAGGCTGAATTTGCTCTGAGTGGAAAACAGTTTAAGCGACCCGAAGGCTCTGCACCTACCGGGAAATCTAAAGTTAAAATTTTAGCAATTTTAGGTCATAGTGCTGGTATTAATATTAAGGCAGATCGACAACTGCTGGAGAATTTATCTCATGCAGAAACCGTCTTTTTAGTGAAGCCCAAACATCACGAAATTAATGACCAGTTATGGGAGCAACCTTGGGATATTATCTTTTTCGCAGGACATAGTGAGACAGAGGGGGAAACGGGTCGAATTTATATTAATCCTACTGATAGCTTAACCATTGATGAACTGTGGTATGCCCTCAAAAAAGCCGTGGCCCAGGGCTTAAAACTGGCAATTTTTAATTCTTGTGATGGGTTGGGATTGGCACGGAAACTCCATGATTTGCAAATTCCCCAAATGATTATAATGCGGGAGTTGGTGCCAGATCAGGTCGCTCAAAAATTTTTGAAGTATTTTTTGAACGGGTTTGCTAATGGTAAGTCTTTATATCTGGCAACGCGGGAAGCACGGGAGAAATTGCAGGGGTTGGAGCGTCAGTTTCCCTGCGCCAGTTGGTTGCCAGTAATTTACCAGAATCTAGGACAAGAACCCCCAGCTTGGGAAGATTTGTACCAAGAGTCAGAAATACCATCAGAAATACCATCAGAAATACCATCGGAAACACCATCACAAACACCATCACAAACACCATCGGTCTCTTCTAAAGGCAAGTGGCGTAGTGTCCAGAGAGTGCTGCTATCTAGCATAGTGGTCACTAGCTTGGTAATGGGAGTGCGATCGCTTGGCCTATTGCAGCCCTGGGAACTGCAAGGGTTTGACCAGTTGATGCGGCTGCGACCCCATGAAGGACCAGATCAGCGACTGTTATTAGTCACAATCACTGAAGAGGATGTGCAGTCTCAACCTAAGGAAGAAAGAAGAGCCGCCTCCTTATCGGATCGTTCCTTAGCCAAACTGCTGGCAAAGCTGGAGCAGTATCAACCGAGAGCTATTGGTTTGGATATTTATCGGGAGAATCCTGTGGGAGGGGAATACCAGGATTTAGCGACTCGGATGCAAACTAGTGATCACTTTTTTGCCATCTGCCAATACGGAGACCCAGGAGTTTCCCCACCTCCAGAAGTCCCAGAGGTTCGCCAAGGCTTTAATAATGTTTTACTCGACCCCGATCGCATTATCCGTCGCCATTTGTTGGCTGTAGGGTCACCATCTCCTTGTCAGAGCTACTACTCATTTAATGTCCAGTTGGCAACACGTTATCTGGCTGATCTAGGAATCCAGTTGGAGGTGACAGAAAATTACTTAAAGCTTGGCACTACAGTTTTTAAGACCCTAGAAAAGGATTCTGGTGGATATCACAATCTAGACTCTCGTGGTCAGCAACTATTACTGAATTATCGAGCTTCCGGTCAAATTGCTGAGACCGTTTCCCTTGCAGAGGTTTTTAGGGATCAGTTCAATCCTGACTTAGTCAGGAATCGCATTGTGATCATCGGTACCATTGCGCCTAGTTTTAATGATAATTTTTGGCGCACACCCTACAGTGGTGGTCAGTGGTCTGTTGAGACCATGAGTGGGATAGAAATTCAGGCACAGATGATCAGTCACATCCTCAGTGCAGTGCTGGATAACCGACCGTTGATTTGGTGGTGGTCTGAGCCTGGTGAAGCGCTCTGGATTTGGTGCTGGGCTGCGCTCGGGGGTACGGTTGCTGGAAACTTTAACGTGCTGCGTTCCGTCCTGTTGGGTACTGGAACTGCTGTGGTTGTTTTATATGGAAGTTGCTGGGTTTTGCTTATAGTAACAGGTGGTTGGGTGCCATTAATTTCCGCTACTATAGCATTGGTGGCTACTGGTGTGGTCGTTTACTGTCGTTTAGAGAAGAGATCATAGTAATTGACTCGTAATTAGTAATTAGTCTTTTGTGATCTACATTAAGTCTCTTGCTAGTTACAAATGACCAATGAATAATGATACCAAATTACTTTTGATAACCCCCCTTTAGCCGCGACTTATTATAGTGGTTGATGCTATAATAAATTGGGCTAATTATAATATAATAAAAAAAATTTGTCTGCCCATACTGACTAAAAATGGGATTATTAACCCGGATTTGGTATGACTAATTACTAATAACTAATCACAACACTTGACCGGATTTTTATCTGGAAGTTGTGATATACAGGGGTGTTTATCTGAATCCATCAATTGGATATATCAGGTAAACATCTATCGATGTTGATCTGAATTTTGAGTTATGATGTTAACTAAATTATTTCGGCTTAAATACCTATTTGCCTCTAATTTAGTCTTTGTTGGCTGGATCAGCTGTTTCTTGGTCTCCCGAGTAGAGGCTGATCAATCCATCAATCTTGGGCAAGTACCAATTTACTTTATCCAACCCAATCCCAAACCCCCAGACAATGGGACTCCTTCTGCTCCCCACGGTACTGGAACCCGTGGTGATTGCCTATACAAGCCGGAGCTTCCACTACTGACTCCTTTAGTAGGTGGTTATAATTTGGATTTAAGCGTAAGTGATTATCCAACCTTTTGGATATATCTACCTTACACCTCAGAGGATGCACCGTCGGGAGAATTTTCCTTGCAGGATGAGGATGGGGAAAACGATATTTACCGAGAATCTGTTAAGCTACCAGACCAGCCAGGCATTGTTAGTATTACGCTTCCTAAGACAGAAAATCCCTTGGAAGTTGGTCAAACCTATCGCTGGAATCTAGAGATCAATTGCCCTTCTACGGAATTATCCAATGAATTACCAACTCCAGCGTCTGTGACAGGACTAGTTCGCCGAGTTGCCCAGTCTAAAGACTTAGAAAGGGAGTTAAATGGGGCTAATACTCCTCTAGAGAGAATTGCAGCTTATGGCAAGCATCACATATGGTATGATACCCTAACTGAGCTAGCTGAATTACGGCTGCAAGATCCACAAAATATGAATCTTGAAACTGCTTGGATTAAGCTATTGACTGATCAAAGTTTCGTAGAAACAATTTCTAAAACAAACATTTTGGGTAACCTTCAGTAAATTATAGCGGTGCTCGTTTTAGAAGTTAGAAGTTAGAAGTTAGAAGTTAGAAGTTAGAATTATAACAGACAACCTACCCTACACCGAATACGGGGCGAACAACATTTAACCTCTCAACCTGCAACATTCAACCTGCAACATTCAACCTGCAACATTCAACATTCAACCTCTAATATTCAACCTTTAACTTAAACATACTGGAATTCACAGCCAATTCCCAACCAAAATAAATGGTGCCCAAATATGAGGACGATGGTAGTCTGTGCTGGGATATTTCTTCTTCAGAAACGCTAATTGAGCATTTCGCAGGGCTTCGGCTTTAGTCAACTGTGAATTATTTAACTGTTGGTAGAACTGATTCATAAATTCGGCTGTAGAGGCATCATTAACTTGCCACAAGGTGGCTAGGGTACTGCGTGCTCCTGCTCTAATCGCTATCCCAGCTAGTCCTAAAGCGGCTCGTTTGTCCCCAGTAGCAGTCTGACAAGCACTCAGCAACAACAGTTCAATGGGGGTGGTGCCACTGGAGTCACTCATCCGTAGTAAGTTATCTAAATCCTTGACTTTGATGCGTTCATCCCAGTCTAGGATAAATGTTTGCTCTGGGTTGGAACTGAACTGGCCGTGAGTGGCAATATGAACAACATTGAAAGACGCTGCTGTTAGTTGATTTTGCAGGTTTTCTTTGATAAATTCTTGATTTTCCAGTTTCTGACTACGGTTGACCTGTTCCCCAATTTTGGTTAACTCGAATCCTACGTTATCGATTGGTCCTAAACCTTCTTTTTTAAAGCTGGGAGCGTTAGTAGCTCCAGCAATTAGGGCTGTTAGCTGTTGCCGTGGCAATGGTTTGGGGTCCACTAACTGTAAGCCAGGGGTCACAGCTACAGCATACCGTTCTATTAAATACTGTTTGCCATCATAAAGGGCTGCTACAGGAACATTTCGTAATGACCCATCTAGAACAAATACTAGGGTTTTTATTGGGCTTTGGTCTGCCTCAGGGTTACTCTCTAGTTCTTCTTCAAAGGGTCTGATTAGCCAGTCATAAATTTGTTGGGATTCTTTTTTGACTTTGCTAATACTAGTGCTACGTCTTCTTAGGAAATTCCTGAACTTTTTGACCGCTTCGTCTACTTGAGCTTCTGATATGTTATGATGGATATAGTAACGCAAGTTATCTGGTTCAGGCAATTTGAGGATTACCGCTAAGCCGTCTTTTAAGATAATCGGGTAAATGACCGCTGCTGTAGGGTCTAAATTATCAATGTTGACCTTTTCTGGCTTGGCGCAGGCGTCTCGAAAGAAGTTGTCGATTTCAGCAAGCTGGAGTGCTTCAATAGCATCACGGGCTTGTTTGAGATTATCGTTACTTGGTTGAGGAGAACGCAATAGTAAATCAACTAACTGTCGATAAACCGGTTCTACTTGTTCTCGGAAGGAAAACTGGATGTCAGGATTGAGAGTAACTAAATCACTCCGTAAATTCGTTAAGGTATTAGAGGCTTGGGTATAATAAGCGATCGCATTCTGGATCAGGTCGCTTACTGTTTCACTATCACCATTTCTGGTTTTAGTGGCTTGTTCGGCTTCAGCCTTAAGTATACGTCCCATTTGCCACTGCCACTGATAAGCAATATCTGGTGCATTAATCCCTTGGGCAATCAGAAGCGCTGACTTGGTAAAGGTTATGGCATTTGACGAATCTTTAGTTTGTTCAAACCAGTTACCAAGGGTGCCCAGGGCATAGGATTCTGCTCGTTTGTCTTCTAGGGTTTTAGCTTGCTCAATGGCTGTGTTGAGTAGTTGAGCAATGTCTTGGGAATTGGGAATTGGTGTGGGAATTGGTTTGGTAATTTGCGTACGCAATTTTCGATTTCTGATCTTGATCAGACTTTGAGCGAAATTTACGTGGGCGTAAACTGATGCTCTACTGGATGGTAATTTAGTTAGCAATGTCTGGATTTGTGGCAACAACGCTTGAACAGATTTCTCCTGGTCTGTTTCGATGAGTAAACTTAGCTGATTCAATTGTGCTTGAATTTGGGTGATAGGTGAGGTGGTGGTTGCTGCTGCTTGTTGATAGTGAGTTATCGCCTCTTGGATATGCTGCTGGAATGCTTTGTTATTATTCAAGTCTTTTGCTCTTGTGGCTAAGGCTCGCTCAGTATTACCTAAACTCAGTAACACTTGACTCTGGGATTCTGGAGATTTTATTCGTTGTGCGACTGTCCAACTTTTGGTTAAGGTCTGTTTAGATTGCTTTAAATCCCCTGCTTGTCGAAACACATTACCAAGATTGTGTAAGCCAATAGCTTTTAGAGGAGAATCCGGTTGTGCCAGCAGGGTTTGTCTTACCTGAGTCAATAGCTTCTTGGCTCGACGGTAAAGTCCCAAAGACTGCATCGCTTGGGCTTGATTAATCTGGCTACCAAGCACACCAACCCGATCATTGGCTTTAGCATACAGTGCTTCAGCATTTTGCCAGGTGTTCAGGGCAGCTTCAGCATTTCCCTGTACCAATTGCAAACGCCCTTGAGTGTTCAACACTTTAGCCAATACTCCCTCACCGCCCCTGGATACAGTTTCTAGCAACGACAAACTGGAGTCAATGGCTGCTTGGGCTTTATCCCATTCCCCAAGTTGCTGAGTGACTAAGGACAGCAAACACAGGGCTTGGGCTTGGTTGAGGATATCTCCTGTGGCTTGATAAGCTTGTGCCGCCTGCTGCAATACTCGTGCAGCATCAGAATATTGTCCAGCATCGTAATATTGTTTGCCTTTTTCCAGCAGCAGGTAGTGCTTCGTGCTTCCTGCTTGCTGTTGTGTCTTGCTTACTGTTGCGTTCTGCTCACTGTTATTGAGTGCTAATAGGTCAGTGCTGATAGTTGAGTGCTGATGGCTGACTGCTGATGGCTGAGTGCTGATGACTGAGTGCTGATGGGCAGCATAGAAGGGTAGTGCGTGTACACCACGGCTTAAGATTAGCCCCAACAAGGTCATTAAAATAAACTGAATTAGGCGCTTCATTTATGGCAGTTCTCAATTCGGTTAGGTACACAGTCCCGGGTTTTTAGGGAACAGGGAACAGGGAACAGGGAACAGGGAGCAGGGAGCAGGGAGCAGGGAGCAGGGAAAAGCGATCGCACAGCTTCCCCCTTGTTAAGGGGGACGGGAGGGGGATCTATCTTGTTAAGGGGGACGGGAGGGGGATCTATCTTGTTAAGAGGGACGGGAGGAGGATCTATCCTCTGGCTTCCCCCTTGTTAAGGGGGACGGGAGGGGGATCTATCTTGTTAAGAGGGACGGGAGGAGGATCTATCCTCTGGCTTCCCCCTTGTTAAGGGGGACGGGAGGAGGATCTATCCTCTGGCTTCCCCAGAAAACTCACCGCAGCTACTTAAAGGTTTGGTGAAGCATCGGACAATCTACTTGATGTAACCACGTACCCTTCGGAGTCACTATGACTGGATGGGCGGTGAGAATTACCTCCCCGTTGGCACCGATAACCCAGCCTTGGGCTTCTACAATTTGTTTAGGTTTAGGGTTATTGGTCTGTGGTTGATTAATCTGTAGTTGATGCTGCCTTGACCTTGACCGACGTTTTCTGATCCTAGTTTGAGGTTGCTCAGTGATACGCCAATCGTCCCATGTAGCATTGGGGTTCAGGGTTTCGTTAGGAGAAATCGGTAAGCCACCACGACCTGTGGCAATAAATTCACTGCCCTCACCGGCAGCACAGAGGTTTTTTTCAATTAGTTGAGAGACATCAATGACATCGCTTGGCAATTCCGACAACCCTCGGCTGGGGTCAATTTGAGGTGCATTGATGTTGACGGTACCATCTACACCAAACTCAGAGCTAGCGGTAATGTCACTGAGGGGAGTGAGGTTTTCTCGGAACTCTAGCCCAATGATACCTTGGGTGGTGATGTTGATATTGCCGCCATTGCCTTCAAAAGCATTAGCAGTAATGTCGCTATTTTCTTGACGAATGCCTATGATAAAGGGAGCATTAATCGTAATATTGCCGCCGTTTCCACCAGCTTGAGCAGTACCTGCGGTAGTGGATATTTTACTCTCCCGTCGCAAGAACAACAACTCGTCAATGGTTAAGGTAATATTGCCCCCTTGGTTGCTAGCCGTTTCTGCGGATAGCTCTGCTTGATTATTAAGGGTGAGTGTGCCTGCCTGAAGCTCAATATTGCCCCCTTTTCCGGTGCCTTGGCTATCTACAGCTATCTTGGCTCCATCCCGAATGGTGACAGTTCTGGGGTCAACGAAAATATTGCCACCATCGCCGCTAGAACCGGACGTGGTGTTGGCAAACAGCCCACTTCCAGTTCCAGCTAAAGTAATATCATCTCGTACTTCCAGAGTAATATCACCAGCCTGGTTAGTACCTTCGGTGGTGGTTCTGACGTTGCCACCGTCGGTAGCCTCAAACCGATTGGCCTCAATTATTTCAATGTTGCCACCCTTACCACCAGAAGTTGTAGTGGCTGACACCTGTGAGTCTCCCTGGATGGTCACTTGCTTAGCCTGAAGGGTGATGTTACCGGCATCTCCATCACCAGCAGTGCTGGAAGTTATTTCAGATTCATTGGTTAAGGTAAGCGATCGCGTTTTTAGATCAATATCCCCACCATTACCAACTGCACCAGGGTTTACTGCTGTGGATATGGAACTATTCCGATTAAGGTCAACCTGTTGAGCCTCTTGTATTTTGATTTGACCGGCATCCCCTTTCCCAGAAGTGCTGGCAGTTATTTGAGAGTCATTAGTTAAGGTAAGCGATCGCGTTTTTAGATCAATATTACCGGCTTTTTCAGCATCTGCTCCAGAGTTTACTGCTGTGGATATGGAACTATTCCGATTAAGGTTAACCTGTTGAGCCTCTTGTATGAAGATACTACCAGCATCGCCCTGAGCATCAGTACTAGCAGTTATTTGAGATTGATTTAATTTTAGCGTCCGCGTTTTTAGATCAATATCCCCACCATTACCAACTGCACCAGGGTTTACTGCTGTGGATATCGAACTCTTCCGATCAAGGTTAACCTGTTCAGCCTCTTGTATTGTGATACTACCGGCATCCCCTATCCCAGAGGTGCTGGCAGTTATGTTAGAGTCATTGTTTAAGGTAAGCGATCGCGTTTTTAGATCAATATTGCTAGCTTTTTCGGCAACTGCACCTTCCTTAATCTCTGTAGATATCGAACTATTCCGATTAAGGTCAACCTGTTGAGCATCCCGCACTTGGACTTGACCGGCATCGCCCTGAGCATCAGTACTAGCAGCAGTTATTTGAGATTGATTTAATTTTAGCGTCCGCGTTTTTAGATCAATATTCCCACCATCGCCAACTGCACCAGGGTTTACTGCTGTGGATATCGAACTCTTCCGATTAAGGTTAACCTCCTCTGCGTCTGGGATGGTGATACTACCGGCATCTCCGGTACCGGCAGTACTCGCTTCAATTTGCGACTGATTGTCCAGGGATAAAGACTTGGTTTCAATCTCGACATTCCCACCATTGCCAACTGCTCCAGTATTGACTGCTGTGGATATGGAACTGTTCCGATCAAGGTTAACCTGTTGAGCCTCTTGTATGGTGATACTACCGGCATTCCCTATCCCAGAGGTGCTGGCAGTTATGTCAGAGTCATTGGTTAAAGTAAGCGATCGCGTTTTTAGATCAATATTGCTAGCTTTTTCGGCAACTGCACCTTCCTTAATCTCTGTAGATATCGAACTATTCCGATTAAGGTTAACCTCCTCGGCATCTGGGATGGTGATACTACCTGCATTTCCGTTACCGGCAGTACTCGCTTCAATTTGCGACTGATTGTCCAGGGATAGAGACTTGGTTTCAATCTCGACATTCCCACCATTGCCCTCTGCTCCAGTATTTACTGCTGTGGATATGGAACTATTCCGATTCAGGTCAACCTGTTGAGCCTCTTGTATGGTGATACTACCGGCATTCCCTATCCCAGAGGTGCTGGCAGTTATGTCAGAGTCATTGTTTAAAGTAAGCGATCGCGTTTTAATATCAATATTGCTGTCAATATCAATATTGTTGTCTTTTTGGACAATTGCACCTTTCTTCACCTCTGTAGAGATCGAACTATTCCGATTAAGGGAAACTTCCTCTGCGTCTGGGATTTTGATACTACCGGCATTTCCGTTACCGGCAGTACTCGCTTCAATTTGCGACTGATTGTCCAGGGATAGAGACTTGGTTTCAATCTCGACATTCCCACCATTGCCCTCTGCACCAAAGTTTACTGCTGTCGATATGGAACTATTCCGATTCAGGTCAACCTGTTGAGCCTCTTGTATGGTGATACTACCGGCATTCCCTATCCCAGAGGTGCTGGCAGTTATGTCAGAGTCATTGTTTAAAGTAAGCGATCGCGTTTTAAT